>JAUIGT010000330.1 GCA_030432615.1 Verrucomicrobiia bacterium | reverse complement strand
GAGTCCGCCCCGACCCTTGAGCGCTTCCTCGGCGCCTTCGGCGAAGGCCTGGTTCATCCAGTAGCAGGGCGCGGCTTCCTGGGTGCCGAGGAAACGAACGCCCTGGACCTCGAATTCTTCGCCGATCAGCGAATTCAGATCGATGCCGGTGACGACGGCGTTGCGGCGAAAAGTCTCGGGCCCCTTGTCGGCGACCTCGAATTCCTGGCAGAGGTCTTCCCAGGTTTCCTGGGAAAAGAAGGTGATCTGTCCCTTGTAGTCCTCCTTGAACTCAAAGAAGCGGTCGCCGCGCAGTCCCTTGCCGGCCACGCATTCGACCTCTTCCACGGCGACCATCGGCTCGGTGCCGGCGGGTTTGCCGTGGTGCCCGAAATAGTTGTGATCGGGCGAAATGAAGAGGTGGCGGACTTTCACGAGGGAGTGACCGGTCGGTCGATCATTCGTAGATGCGGATACCGGCGTCGCGGCGCAGTTTCTCGAGCCAGCGATCGATGTAGCCTTTCCGCTTCTCCTGGATCAGCAGCTTGTCGCAGGTGTCCTTGAGCTCCGCGAACGGGGGCACGGCGCCGCCCTGGCGGGCATCGACATACATCAGCCGCCAGTAGGGGCCATCGTCGATCAACTCGCTCACCTTGCGCGGCGTCAGGCTGAAGGCGATGCCGGTAAGCTTGTCGTTGAGGTAATCCTTCCCGATGGGACCGCCGCCCACGAGACCGCCTTCGGACGAGGCGCTGTCGGCGGAATGGGTGCGCGCCATGGTGGCGAAATCGGCGCCGTTCTGCAGCTGGCGCCGGATGTCCTCGACGAGCCGTTTCTGGGAGGCCTCGTCGCTGTCGGCGGTCTGCTTGGGCACCGACAGCATGCGGAGGATGATCTCGGGATCCTCGGCGTACTCGTTCTTGATCTCCTCGTACTTGGCCTGCATCTCGGCGGGCGTGTTGATGAGGGTCTCGGGCCCGTCGTTCTGGCCGCGGAGCGCCTGGATGGTGATCTGTTCGCGCTGCATGTCGCGGAACTGGCGGATGGTCATGCCGCTCTTCCGCAGCTCGGCGAGGAACTTGTCCCGGTCGCCGTTGAAGCGCTTGGTGATGAACTCGTCGATGGCGGTATCGACGTAGGTTTCCTTGATGGAGCCGCCCATGCTCTTGAACTCGGCGAGGATGAGCTTGCGGTCGATCAGGTCCTGGAGCGCCTCCTTCTTCATCTCCTCGACCTTGGCATCGACGATGGCCTGGGAGAGGCCGGGGTCGTTCTTGTGCTCCAGCAACCACAGCTGGATCTGGGTGGCGACGGCGGTGTCCACCTCGATGGACGTGATCGACTCGCCGTTGACCACCGCCTTGAGGGCGTTGATCTCCTGGAAATCGGAGCCTGAGGTCGAAGGTGCGGTGAGGAGGGCCAGGGCGGCCAGTCCGGCGCCGGTGACGGCCGGGAGGAAAAGGATGCGTGAGAGGTCTTTCATGGGCTGAACGGGAAACGAAGAGTAGGGCGAAAAAGTGATCATGACAAGGTCGTGACGAGTTCGACCGCGTGCCGGAGTTTCCGGGCCTGGCTCTTTCCCTCCAAACGGGGAAAGCGGCCGTTTATTTGCAGGTATTTCCCTTTCTTGGTCAGCATCAGCTTCTCTTCCTTGATCTCGACGGCGCCGAAACCCCGGTGAGCCGCGCGGATCTTCAGTTCGGTGGCGAGGAGAAGGAATTCGGCGGCATCCGGCAGTTTTCCGAATCGGTCGCTCCAGTTTTTCCGCAGATCCTCCAGGTCGGCCAGACGGCTGGCCTCGGCGAGATAACGATAGGCGGTGATGCGGAGCCGGGCCTCGGGCATGTAGTTGGCCGGGATGAAGGCGGGGAGGGTGCCCTTGGGCGCCCGCTGGTACTGGGCCTCGTTGGTGGCGAGGAAATCGATGTGGCAGGCGATGTCGATGCGGTCGCCGACCGGCTCGCCCTTCAGCTTGCCGACGCTCTGTTTCAGCAACTGGCAGTAGAGATCGAAGCCTATGGCGGCGATATGGCCGCTTTGCTGGGTGCCGAGGAGGTTGCCGGCCCCGCGAATTTCCAGGTCGCGCATGGCGATCTTGAAGCCGGCACCGAGCGAGGAATATTGCTTGATGGCGTTGATGCGCTTGCGGGCGTCGCCCACGGTCAGCATGTCGCGCGGCAGCATCAGGTAGGCGTAGGCGCGGCGATCGGCGCGCCCGACGCGGCCGCGGAGCTGGTAGAGGTCGGCGAGCCCGAAGCGGTCGGCTCGGTCGATGATGATGGTGTTGGCGTTGGGTATATCCACGCCGCTCTCGATGATGGTGGTGCAGACGAGGACGTCGATCTCGTGGCGGATGAAGCGGTTCATCACTTCCTCGAGTTCCTCGTCCTCCATCTGGCCGTGCCCGACCTCGACCCGGGCTCCGGGAACCAGGCCCTCGATCCGCTTTTTCATGCCGCGGATGGTCTTGACCCGGTTGTGGAGGAAGAAGACCTGCCCCTGGCGCGCCATCTCTTTCTGGATGGCGGCGCGGATGGTGCGCTCGTCGTAGGGACAGACCGACGTGGAGACCGGATAGCGATTCGGCGGCGGGGTCTCGATGGTGGACATGTTCATCACGCCCATCAGCGAGAGATAGAGTGTCCGCGGGATGGGCGTGGCCGAAAGCGTGAGCACATCGACGAGTCGGAACATCTCCTTGAAGCGTTCCTTGTGCTGGACGCCGAAGCGCTGTTCCTCATCGATGACGACCAGGCCGAGGTCCTTGTAGCGCACGTCCTTGGAAATGAGCCGGTGGGTGCCGATGACGATATCGACGCTGCCGTTGGCCATGCGCTCCAGGGTCTTGCGCTGCTGGGCAGCGGTGCGGTAGCGGCTCAGCAGGTCGATGGTGACCGGGAAATCCGACATCCGCTCGCGGAAATTGTGGTAGTGCTGGTCGGCGAGCACCGTGGTCGGCGCGAGGATGGCGACCTGCTTGCCGCTCATGACGGCCTTGAAGGCGGCGCGAATGGCTACCTCGGTCTTGCCGAATCCCACGTCCCCACAGACGAGCCGGTCCATGGGACGATCGGATTCCATGTCCTCCTTGGCGTCCTCGATGGCGCGGAGCTGATCGGGCGTTTCCTTGTAGATGAAGGCATTCTCGAATTCCCACTGCCACTTGTTGTCGGGCGGGTGGGCGTAGCCGGTGTGGGTCTGGCGTTCGGCCTGGACCGACAGGAGCCGGGCCGCGTAGTCGAGGATGGATCGCTCGGCGTCCTTGCGGATCCGCGCCCAGCGCTTGTCGCCAAGCTTGCTGAGTTTCGGCGCCTTTCTGCCGGTTCCGACGTAGCGGGAAACGAGGTGGGCCTGGTCGAGCGGAACGAAAAGCCGCGCCTCGTCGGCGTATTCGATTTCGAGGACCTCCTCGCGCTTGGCGCCGTCGCGGGTGTCGGTTTCGCGCTCGCGGATGCCCTGGAATTTTCCGATCCCGTAGTCGGCGTGGACGACGAGGTCGCCGTAGTTGAATTCGTTGAGGCTGGCCTGTCGCTGGGTGACCTGGCGCTGCTGGGCGAGCCGCATCCGGCGCTGGGTGCGCTGGTGCTGGTAGCGGCCGAAGATCTCGGCGTCGCAGAGAATGGCGATCCGGGCCTCGGGAATCGTGAAGCCGCGGCTCAGCGAACCGAAGATCGTGCGCAGGATGCCGGAATCGAGATGCTCGGCGTAGACCAGTTCGCGGAAGCGATCGACTTCGCCCTGGGAATTGAAGGCCATCGCCGCGCTCCAGCCTTCGGATTCCCACTCGGCCATCTGGCGGGCGAAATCGTGTCGGCGTTGTTCCTGGAGAATGAAATCGCCCGCTTCGAAGACGCCGAGCGGATTTTCGTAACAGGCCACGGCGTAGCTTTCTCCCTCCACCTCTTCGTCATATTCCTCGCCTTTGCCGTCCGCCTTGGAAGGAGACGAGGAAGAAGAATAGGAATAGGAGGATGAAGTGAGGTGGACGCTGGCGAGGGAGTCGTCGCCGTCCGCGTCGATGGCGATGACGAGGTCGGTGTCATCGTCGAGGTAGTCGGCCAGGGTGGCGTCGGGTTCGAGATTGGCTTCACTCAGAAGAATCTCCGTCGATTCCAGCCGCCGGACCGAGGTCTGCTCGTCGACATCGAACTCGCGAATGGAATCGATCTCGTCGCCGAACAACTCGATCCGGACCGGTGCGGTTGCCTGCCAGGAAAAGACATCGACGATGCCGCCGCGAACCGCGAACTGTCCGCGTTGGAAGACCTGGGCCTCCTTTTCGTAGCCGGCCGCTGTCAGCTGTTCGGCCAATTCGACCGGATCGTGGCTGTCGCCGATGGCGAGTTTTACGGACTGGTCGGATAGCGAGCCGGGCTTTGGCGCGGCCTCCTCGAAACTGCCGCGACAGAGCACCACGACCTGGGGTGTGCCCGCGGCGCGTTTTTCCCAGAGGCGCTGGAGGGTGGCGAGGCGTTCCGCGGCCGATTCGGGATCGGGAATGACGTCCTCGAAGCCGACCCACTCATATTCCGGCAGGAAGGATGCCTCGACGCCCCAGACCGAGAGTTCGGCGTGGAGGATCTCCTGCGATTTCACGTGCGGGCAGGCGACCCAGACGATCGGACCGCCGGCGGTTTTCTCCGTCAGCCAACGCCGGGCGGCGAGGGCGGCGTAGAAGGGTTGTCCCGCCTCGGCGACGTGATCGAAAACCACCGGAGCCTCCGGCGTGGCCAGCGTCAATCGGTCGAGTCGTTCCCGGAAGGGGGGAGCGGCCGCGCCACGTTCCAGCAGGGCGGCCACGACCGAGTCTCCGCTGACGTTCTTGCGCGCAGCGGCGGATTTTCGTTTCTGGGAGGAACTGGCCTTGGGGCTCGGCATGGGGCAACGAGTACGCGCCTTTCCCATCGCGGGGATGCGGTTTCACCCCACTCTGGCAAAACCGCCCGACGATGCGGGGAAGCTCGAAAGAGAACAGCAAAACGACCGAAGCGCGAGTCGAAACCGGCTTTGCCGAATTCGCCGCGGCTCAGAGCTCGTATTGCTCGCGGCGTTTCTTGAGCATGGCCTTGGTCATGCCCAGTCGCTTGGCGGCCGCGGTGTCGTCCTTGCTGTCGTCGAGGACGGCGCGAATGATTTCCCGCTCGGCCATCAGTGCCGGTCCCAGGGCCGGATCGGCTTCCGACGCCTGGAGAAAAGCCTGGGCGGCGGCCTCCAGCGAAACGGAACCGTTCCCGCCGGTTGCCTTGGCGCCGTTGTTGTTGGTGGCGGAGAGAGCGCCATCACGGCTGCCGAGCCGGGGGACTCGACCCAGGGGCAGGTCGCGGGGCAGCAGGACATTGCCGGTGGCCAGCACACAGGCGCGCTGGATGGTGTTCTCCAGCTCGCGGACGTTGCCCGGCCAGTCGTGATTTTCCAGCAGGTCGATCGCTTCCGGCGAAAACTGCATCCGGCGGCCCACGCCACCGCCTTCTCCCTGGCGGGACAGGAAATGTTCGGCGAGGAGGCGGATGTCCTCGCGGCGCTGCCGCAGCGGGGGAATGTGGATGCGCACCACGTTGAGGCGGTAGAAAAGGTCCTCGCGGAAGCGGCTGGCCTCGACCTCGGCTTCGAGATGCTTGTTGGTCGCGGCCAGGATGCGGACGTTCGAGGTCAGCGTCTGGTTTCCGCCGACGCGGGAGAACTCGCCCGACTGGAGCACGCGCAGAAGCTTGCTCTGGATCTCGAGGGGCATGTCGCCGATTTCATCGAGAAAGAGGGTGCCGCCGTCACATTGCTCGAAACGTCCGATGCGTTGGCTGACCGCGCCGGTAAAGGCGCCCTTCTCGTGGCCGAAGAGCTCGCTCTCCAACAGGTTGCCGGGAATGGCCGCGCAGTTGATGGCCACGTATTCCGCGCTGGCGCGGCGACTGAACTTGTGGACGGCGTTGGCGACGACCTCCTTGCCGACCCCGCTTTCGCCGGTGATCAGGACCGGGGCGTCGGCGCGGGCAACGCGGCCGATGAGCTTGAAGACATCCTGCATCGCCGGGGAGCGGCCGATGATGAGGTCCGAGCTGGTCTCCCGCGGAGTCTTCTCGGTGGCGGCTTCGGTGGCCATGCGGGTCTGTTCCGCGGCCTGGAGCGCCTTCTCCACCGTGGGACGCAACTCGAAGGCGAGCGATTCCTTTCTCAGGACATCGAAGGCGCCGAGACGCATGGCCTCGATGAGCGTATTGGTGGAAGAGATGGCGCCGTTGAGCAGGACCATCGCGTTCGGAAAACTCTGGCGGACGCGCTTCAGGAGATCGACCCCTTCGAAGGGCGCCAGGTGGAGTTCCGCGATGAGCAGATCGGCGCGGCGGTCGGTGTACAGCTTGAGGGCCTCGTCCGCGCGGGACGTGGTCAGGATCTCCACGTTTTCGGCGCCGAGGTGCTTGGAGGCCCAGGCGAGAAAGTCGGGATCGGGATCGGCAATGACGACGGTCTGTTTTTCGGCGTCCGGCATTTTTTCAGGGGAAGGCGGGACCATACTGGCGTGATCGCGCAAAGGGAACGGAAAATTGCGATGAAAACGGCGAGAATCCAGTGATTTCGGGAGTTACGATGCGGTTCGGAATCGGGACGGCGGGCTACTTGGCTGTCGATCAAAGGCTTGTGGAACCGAACTGCGACGGTCCTTCAATTCCCGCTCCATTCTTGTTTCTCGTAAATCAATTCGAGATCGAGCCCGCCGTCCGTCCGTGACCGGTTGGCTGTCAGGCGCATGCGTTGTCCTGCCCAGGCATCCTCGGGCCAATCGGGATGACGAACGGTGCTGCGAATTTCCGCTTCCCGTCCTGTGGCGGTTACCAGGCGGGGCTGCGAGAGGATCTCGAGGTCACCCTGCCACTTCGCGAGTTGGAGAAATTCCTCCAGTCGTTCCTGCGAAGTGGTGCCGATGCGATCGTCCTCCAGCCAACCGGGAAACAGGTCTCCGCCGTCCGCCGCCTCGATCCCGCGGTCGGTCAGGCAGATCTCGCGGACCGCGAAGGACAAATTGCCATCGGGCAGCGTTTCCGGCTTGATGGCCAGGAGGGTATTGCGGTCCGGTTCGCGATTCCAGAAACTGAGAATCGCCACTTCTCCCGGAGCGAGGTGGAAATCGCCGCGGATCGTGTGACGGATCACTTCGGACGGCGCGGGCGATTCGGAAACCGGTCCGCTGGAAGATGGCTCGACCGAGGACGGCAGGGGACTGGCCATTTTCGCATCCGCTT
>JAUIGT010000329.1 GCA_030432615.1 Verrucomicrobiia bacterium | reverse complement strand
AACCGGCCTGCCGCAGCATGAAGTCGTTGTTGAAGAGGGCCAGCGACTGGAGCGCCGTGGTGGTGGTCATGCGCTTCGGAGTCAGGTTGGCGGGATCGGGACAGTCGAGCGTGGTCATGAACCGGTCGGGCGTGGTGCGAACGATGTAGCGGTAGATGCTCCGCCGCCACAGGGCCGGCTCGTCGGCGGTGACGTAGGTGTAGATCGGGGCGTAGGCCTCGACGTAGGTGAAATCCTCGAAGCCGGGGCCCCCCGCCTTCGGGTTGAGCTTTCCGCTGACCGCGAGCACCGAATCGCGCACCGCCTCGGCCTCGATCCGGCGCGGGTTCTGGCGCCAGAGCAGTCGGTTGCCGGCATCGATCGCCACGCCGGGAGCCGCTTCCCCGAACCGCGATTCCTGCCGGTAGGCGGCACTGGTCAGGAGCAGGCGCAGCATCGACTTGAGCGATCCTTCGCGACGAGGCAACTCCGCCGCAAGCCAGTCGAGCAGTTCCGGATGCGAGGGCGCCGCTCCACCGAGACCGAAGTCGCTCGGCGTGGTCACGATTCCCTGGCCGAAGAGCCAGTGCCAGAGCCGGTTGACGATCACCCGCCGCGTCAGCGGATTCCCGGGATCGGTGATCCAAGACGCCAGGGCGGCTCGCCGCTCTCCCTCGTCGGAATCGGGCTCCCCGAGGTCGGGGTCCAGCATCGAAAGCAGGCTGAAAGCACCGGGCGGCAGGGCCTCGCCCACGGGCGACTCGGGATCGCCCCGTTGCAGCAGGTGAATGTCCGGCATTTCCTCTTCGGCCACGACCGCGTAGACCTTGGGCGGATCCCCGAGGGCCTCCAGTTCGGCCGCGATCCGATCCCGCTCCCTTCTCGATTGCGCAAGCGCCTCGCGTTCGGCGGCCGACACATCCCGGGGCGGATCCGCCTTCAGTCGGGGATCGCCGAAACCGACCTGGTCGTGACCGATCCCGTTGCCGCCGTCGAGCGCCAGCAGCGTGAGAAAACGGGCGCTCTCAGGCAAGGCCAGGTCGATCTCCCGGAGTCCGTCGGCCCGTTTCAGTCCGCGGAACTCGACCGCCTTTTCCCCGTCCACCAGTACCCAGGCATCGGCCTGCATCTTGCCTTCCTGGCCGAAGTAACCCGCCTTCGCGGAGAAGCGGATTCCCTTCATGCCGGTGGACTCGCGAATGGCGGCGAGGTCGAAGGTGATCCCGGCGTTGGCGTGGAGCCCGATCAGGGTGTGGCCGTTCTTCGTGAAATCGATCCCGCCCAGTTCGGGGGAATGCTGGCTGGCTACGGGACCGTTGCGGATCGAGTCCCAGGCCTCGCCCGAGGTCTTCGGCAGGCCGGACACGGTCAGGCCGGTGGAACTGACCGGGATCTCCGCGGAGCCGTCCTCGCCGTCCGGAACGACCACGCCATCGATGAAGGGAAACTGCGATCGGGCGAAGTGATTCAGCCGAATGTTGCCCAACCGGCCGAAGTCCCGCGTCTTCACCGCCGCCGACCGGGGATCGATCCCGTGCCTCGGGTTGCCGGTTCCCAGACCGCTCCCGCCGCCCACGATGTCGGCGAGGTCGATCCCCTGTCCCTCGATCTTCGCGATGGCGAAATCGAGCCGGTCCCGCTCGTCCTGCAACGCGGCTTTCCGCGCCTGGTAATCCGCCAGCGCGGCGTCGCTGATGACGCGTTCCTCGCGCTTCACCCCGGCGAAGACCGACCACAGGCGGTAGTATTCCTCCTGCGAGATCGGGTCGAGCTTGTGATCGTGGCAGCGGGCGCAATTCACCGTCATCCCCGTCGTCGCCGTCATCACCTGCGTGGCCATGTCGTCGAGATCGAGCGCACGCGCCGAGCGGCGCAATACCGGGCTCTTCGTTTCCACCTGGCCCACGAAATCCCACGGGCCCGCCGCGAGGAATCCGGTCGCGATCACGGCTTCCGCCTTCTCCGGCCAGAGCACGTCGCCCGCGATCTGTTCCCGCAGAAACCGATCGTAGGGCTTGTCCTGATTGAACGAGTCGATGACGTAGTCCCGGTAGCGCCAGGCGCTGTCCCGTCGTTGGTCGCGCTCGAAGCCGTGGGTGTCGGCGTAGTGCGCGATGTCGAGCCAGTGACGGGCGAAGCGCTCGCCGAAGTGCGGTGAGGCGAGCATCCGGTCGATCAATTTCTCCCAGGCCTTCGGGTCACGATCGGCGACGAAGGCCTCGACCTCGTCCGGTTTCGGCGGCAGCCCGTGCAGATCGAAGGAGAGACGCCGGATCAGCGTGCGGCGATCGGCCTCGGGCGACATCGCCAGGCCGGCCTCTTCCCGCTTCCGGCGAAGGAAAAAATCGACCGGGTGCTCTCCCTCGGTTTGTCCCGAAAAATCGAATGATTCCCGGATCGGCTGCCAGGCCCAGTGATCGAGCCGGGGGTCGCGTCCCGCCGCCTCATCCGGCCACGGGGCGCCCTGCGCGATCCAACGCGCCAGGGTGGCGATTTCCGCCCGACTCAACCCCTCGCCCTCCGGCGGCATCCGCATCTCGTCGCCGGCGGGAGCGGTGACATGGGCGATCAGCGGACTCTCGTCGCTCTTTCCGGGCACGATGGCGACGCCTTCGCTCCCGCCCTTCATCGCCGCGCCGCGCAAGTCGAGACGGAAGCTCGATTTCTGTTTCTCCGGCCCGTGGCAGTCGTAGCAGTGGGCTTCGAAGATCGGTCGCACCTCGCGCTCGAAGTCCACCGCCGAAGCGGTCGCTCCCCAGAGGACGACTAGCAAAACGATCGAAGTGTTCGAGAATCGGGCAAACATGAAACGCGACGGAAAGCTTACCACGATCGCCGATCGGATTCGTCGGCGTCTTCACGCGGGGCAAACCGGTCAGGGTTTTCCCGTCTCTACCTGGTCCGCAACTCCTTCGGGAGAAAGGCCCAGCGCCTCGAGTTCCGCCCGGGAACGGGCCTCCAATTCCGCGCGGTAGGACGCGAACCAGGCCTCGTATTTCTCCGGATCGGTCATGATCCGCCGAATGTTCGGTTCCCCGCCCGATTCGAGAAAGCAGAACTCCGGAAGCCGGATCACCTCGGCCTGCTCCTCGGTGACGAGGCAGCGATGAAAGGCCGATTGCGACCAGTCCGCCTCCTCACCCAACGAGGCCGTGGTGAAGTCGCAATCGAGGAAATTCGATTCCTGGAAGACGACCCCCGACAAGTCCGTTTCCTCGAAGCTCGCCCTCTCCGCGTAGACCAGGTTGAACACGGCGCCGCGGAGTCGGGAGCGATCGAATTTCGTTTCCACCATGGACAGAAAATCACCCGTCTTCCCGTTGTGGTGAAACTGGGCGCCCGGCGCCTCGACCTCGCGAAAATCGACGTGATCCATCGAGGGGCCCTGGATCAGGATGCCCTCCGCGTTGGCGCCTCGAAACACCGTGTAGTCGAGCCGCGTGGTGGTGAACTGGGTGTGGCGAAGATCACAGTCCTTGAGCCAGAGTCGGGAGAAATCCGTTTTCGGCGTCCCCGTTTCCACGCCGAGATAGGCGCCCAACGGCAGGTAACCGAGGTCGCTGCCGCGAAAATCCAGGTACCGCGTCGGAGGCACGGCTTCCCGTTCCTCTGGCGTCCAGCGCTGCTTTTCCAGGGCGATGAGCGTGCCGAAGGCTTCGCCCCGCAGCCGGGGAT
Organism: Verrucomicrobiia bacterium; assembly: GCA_030432615.1. GTDB lineage: Bacteria > Verrucomicrobiota > Verrucomicrobiia > Verrucomicrobiales > DEV007 > JAEUHH01. Next base: position 3,585 of record JAUIGT010000329.1, on the reverse strand, counting down.
GAAAGGCGGGCCAGTCTTCGACCACGGATTCGCCGTTTTCCCCGACCACCACCTGCGGCGCCCGGGCGAAGATCACGTCCGTCAGGTTGGTGCGATCCTCGCGAAAATCGGCCCACTCCTCCACCCGGTTCTTCTCGATCATCTCCGCGTTCTGCTTCGCCAGGAGGGCGAGGGAGCCGATCGCCGGAATCACCGTCAGCAAGCCGACGAGGCTGAGCAGGATGCGGCGGGAAACCAGCCGTCCGACCAGTCCGTCGATCACGCGTACCACCTCGTCCATCGGCCACGGCTGCTCCCCCCGGCGCACCGCCTCGAAGAGCCGCTCGATGCGGCGGTCGAGGCGCGCGCCCAGCACGGCGTCGCCGGACATCCTCAGCACCCGGCGCCGCGCCAGGGCGGCGAGGAGTTCGCCACGCCCCACCTCCTGGCCGAGGAGCTCTCGACGACGAATCAGTTCGTCCCGGAGCATCGTCAGCTCCATCAACGGCTTGGCGGCCAGCGCTTCCCGGCGTTCGATTTCCTCGCGGCTACGTTTCATCGGAAGCGGTGATCGGCCGGCGCGTTCAATTGGGATCGGCGGCCTGGGTTTCGGCGAAAGGAATGGCGCCGGCGGCGCGCGGATCGAATCCCTCGGGCCAGCGGGTGCTCTCGTCGTAGACGGCACCGGTGAAGTCGCAATCGACCAACTCGACCTCGCGGAAATCGAGGGCGATGAGATTGGCCCCGTCGAATTTCACCCGCCGGAACGAGGCGCCGGTGACATCGGTGAACCAGAGGCGGGCTCCCGAAAACCAGACATCCTCGAAATCGCAGCCAGCCAGCGAGGCATTCTGAAAATGGCTGCCGGTGAAGCTGACCTGTGCGAACCGCTGCGTCGGTTCGTCGGGGCCCGGCGAAAAATCCACGTCGCCGAGCGGTGCCCGCGAGAGATTCACCAGATGATTGAGACCGAAAAGATCGCGTTCCTCGGTGCGAGCCAATTCCTCGGCGTCGCGCTCGATGAGTCGGAGGACCGCGCGCCGTCGATTCGCCGCGCTGTGCACCGGCGTGGTGAGCTGACCGTCGGGCGTCCGATCGCGCGTTCGATAGATGATGCCGAGCAGTTCGCCCCGCTCGGCATTCACGCTGTCCGCGATCGTCAGCGCCTTTTCCTCGGCGACCGCCAGGTTCTGCTGCCAGAGCAGCACCACCGAGATCATTCCCGGCACCGCGGCGAGGGCGCCGAAAACGAGAAGCCACCGCTTGTAGCCCATCAGCTTGAGCAGGGCCGCGTCCAGGGTGCGCGCCATCGCCGGTCCGAAGACGGGCTCGTTTCCCTCGCGCACCGAAACGATCAGGCGACCGAGGCTCCGGGTCAGGTGGCGCCCGAAAAACGTGTAGAGAAACGCCTTTCCCCCGAGGGAAGCCGCCTTCACACCGCGACTTCGCTGACGAGCCCGATGTTCCTCCAGCCGGCGGACCTCGGATTCCAGCCCCACGATCTCATCGATGAGGGTCTCTTTCGTTTCGGCAGGTTCCATGCGGGTCGGTCTCGGTCGCCACTCCAGCATGGAGCCGGTTTCCTGCCAACCAAAATCCAGTTCCGCCCATGGCCCCCACCCGTTTTTTCCATTCTGACAATTTCCTGACAAAGGACTCGGGTTCCCGCGCGTAGAGGAGGTAGAATGAAAAAGCTTCCCACCCTGCTGCCCCTGACCGCCGTCTCGCTCGGCCTCACGATCATGAGTTCCACCACCGGCTCCACCGCCCCTGCCGACGCCGCCTATCGCGAGGCCGTGCTCAAGACCGCGACCATGTCACAAAATGCCGATGCCCAGGCGCTGGCGGGGAAATTCGACCTCCAGATCCTCGATCTCACCTGGGAGGACACCGGCCGCTACCAGGACTCGTCCGTCGGTCCGAACATCAGCGACATGACCATCCAGGTGGCGGTCGACCAGGCGAAAGGCAGGGGCCAGACGGTGCACTGCATGCCGGTGATCCGCTTTCCCAATTTCACCGACAAGACCGCCGATCTCGACCCGGAAAAATTCTTCCTCCTCGTGGGAAACGAAAAAGGACAGCCCTTGCGACGGATCACCCTGCGGGAGTTTCTCGAGCACCCCACGCTCTATCTCCACGACGCCGGATCGTGGTCCGGTGAAGGCCGCCGCTCCCTGCTGGCCCCGAAGCGCGATTCGCGTGTGCTCGTCAGCGCCCAGGCCTGTTTTCTCCCCGTGCCCAGGAAAGGAAAGGCCACCTTCAACCCGGTGCTCTTCAACTACCAGTCGGTGAAACAGGATCCCGCCGTGCTCACGATTCTCGTCACCCGGGAGGGCACCAGCACGACCGTGATCGACAACACCCGCGACGCCTTCGAGGAGGGCTCGGCCTGGGGACAGCGGCTCTTTTTCAACCAGGATGGCGAGCGCGCCAGCCTCACCGGGGAACGCGAGAGTGATTTCAAGGCCGACCCCGACAACACCGCGAAACTCGATACCGAAGTCGTCGAGGCCGCCGGCGAAGCGGGAATGAACCTGGTCCTGCTCATCCAGGTACCCCTGAAGCAGCGGAACCCGATGCGACTCGAGCCCTCGCCGATGGCCGTCTATGCCGTCGCCGAAGCGGCCGCGCCCATGGCCAGGGAACGCAGCGACGTCGAGAATGCGGTCATCGGTCACGGCGAACTCGAAGGTCCCTTCACCGAGATCGATCGGCTCCCCATCGAGCGCGATCCGAAGTTCCCGGTGCGGGTCACGGTCCAGTTCTACAAGGCCACCTCCAACGGCGTGGTCAGCGAGGATGACCTCCGGGCAATTCGCGACCAGATCGATCGCGTCTACGCCGAAGGCGATTACGTCGGCAGCCTCGTCACCGATGGCGACACCGGGCGCGCCACCGAGTATGATGGCCCCAAGGTGCAACCCGCCGACTGGTGGGAACAGTTCTGGAAACGCCACGAGGAAAACACCGGCGATTCCCACGAGGAAGCGATCAAGAAACTGCGCAAGCTTCTCGGCGACGACTACCTCGGGCAACCGGTCGAGGAAGACTACCTGCGAGCGATCCTCAGCAGCACCGACCTTCCGGAGGGAGTCGAGCCACGAGAGCCGGAACCGGAGGTGGAGAAGAAGAAGGGATTTCTCCAGAAATTGTTCGGCAAGTAGAGGTCATCCGGCGGGAAGCGCGGGCTCTTCAAGCAAACTCCTCCAAAGGCTCCGTTCCGTAGCGCTTTCCCTGCGCCGTCATCTTGACCAGGTAGGACAATCGTTTCTCCGCCTCGGGTTGCCGGCTCTCGCCACGCACCTCGGTGACCCACCCGATCTTGAGCCGTCGATAGAAATGCGGGAAGGCCTGGAAGTTCTCCCAGACCACTGGATCGGCCGCCAGCACTTCACGAATCCAACCGGGAATCTCCAGCGGTTCCTCCGGCGAACCAAGCTGGTCCGCGATCGGTTCCAGACCGGCGTCGGTCATCAGGCCCAGGCGCTGCAGTTTCCAGATTCGCTGCCGATTCAGTTCGGAAAGAAAGGTGCCCCGCTTCCGCCGCGGCGTCACCCGCTGAACGTTGCTCCGGGTGTCCAGTTTCTTGATCACGCCATCGAT
>JAUIGT010000328.1 GCA_030432615.1 Verrucomicrobiia bacterium | reverse complement strand
TGGCGACCGGTTCAGCCCGCAACTCGCTGATTTTCAGGTCATTGGTGATCCCTTGTTCAGGCGAAAGTTCTCGTGGAACAGGAATCGCCTTGAAGTCAGGTCCGGGTGTAAACCAGTCGCTCTACCGCTGAGCTACCCGTGCGGGAAGAACTGCGATTCCTTAGCTCACCTCCGCAGCTCGATCAAGTGGTCGGGAGCGCTTTTGCCGGGAGGGCTTCCTCAGGCAATGATTCCGTTCACCACTTCGCCGTAGACATCCGTCAGCCGGAAATCGCGACCGGCGTAGCGGTAGGTGAGCTGAAGGTGATCGATGCCGAGGAGGTGCAGGATGGTGGCGTGGAGGTCGTGCATGTGGACCTTGTCCTTCACGGCGTAGTAGCCGAACTCGTCGGTTTCTCCCCAGGCGAGGCCGCCCTTCACGCCGCCGCCGGCCATCCACATGGTGAATCCCTGCGGGTTGTGATCGCGGCCGTTGGAACCCTGGACGATCGGGGTGCGGCCGAACTCGCCGCCCCAGACTACCAGGGTGTCGTCGAGGAGGCCTCGCTGCTTGAGGTCGGTGAGGAGGCCGGCGATGGGCTTGTCGACGGAGAGCGCGTTCTTCTGGTGGCCCTCCTTGAGGTTGCCGTGCTGGTCCCAGACGTTGGGCGTGGACACCTGGATGTAGCGGACTCCCGATTCGGCGAAGCGGCGGGCGAGGAGACATTGCCGGCCGTAGTTGTCGGTCTCCTTGGTGCCGATGCCGTAGAGTTCCCGGATGTGATCGGGCTCGTCCTCGATGCCGATGACCGGCGGAGCGGCACCCTGCATCCGGAAGGCCATCTCCATGGACTCGATCATGCCCTCGATGGGGGCGTGATGGGTGCGACCGAACTGCTCCCGGTTCATCTGCTGGAGCAGCTCGAGTTTCTGCGCCTGCACGGCGGCGGGATCGGCGCCTTTCAGGAAACGAAACGACGCATCGTCACTGAGCTTTCCGTTGCGGCCGATGGTGGTGGCCTGGTGGACGGCGGGGAGAAAGGCGTTGCCGTAGTTCCGCGGCCCGCCGTGCGAGGCCGAGGGGCTGATGCTGATGAATGCGGGCAGGTCCTGGTTTTCGGAGCCGAGCCCGTAGCTGACCCAGGCTCCCATCGAGGGGCGGACGAAGTTGTCGGTGCCGGTGTGGAGCATGCAGACGGCCTGGCCGTGCGACTGGCCCTTGCTCTGCATGGATCGGATCACGCAGAGGTCGTCCATGTGCCTGGCCACGTTCGGGAACAGGCTGCTGGCGTGGAGACCGGCCTCGCCGTGCTGGCGAAACTCCCACGGCGATTCCATCAGCTTGGCCTTGGTGGTGGCCGAGGGATCGAGATTCTTGGCGGGGGCAAACGGCAACCGCTGGCCGTCGTACTTCGCGAGGGCGGGCTTGTAGTCGAAGGTGTCCACCTGCGAGGGGCCGCCGTGCATGAACAGAAAAATCACCCGCTTGGCGCGGGGACGGTGGTGGAAACCCTGCCCGGAGGCCTGGGCGGCCAGTCCGGAAAAAGCGAGCGATCCGAAACCGCAGGCGGCGGACTGCAGGAAACCGCGGCGGCTGAAGGCCGGAGGATCGTAGCGACCGCAGGTGGAATTCGTCGGGAGTTTCATGGGGCTTGAACAGGGAAAGGGAACCGCTGATGAACACTGCTCTTTGCTGATCTTGTCTGGCTGCTCTCGCGTCGATCCGTGTTCATCGGTGGTTCTTTCTGATCAGTCGAGGTAGAGAAATTCGGCGGAGGCCATGAGGACGTGGGCGAGGTGGCCGGTGGCGGCTTCGAGCGCGGCCTTGTCCTCGGAACCGCCGCTGAGGTTGGCGATGAGGGTGCGGGCGCGCCGGGACTCGACCGGGTTGGGTGCGCGACCGAACAGGGTCTGGTAAAGCCAATCGACCTCGGCGCCGGGACGGTCGGCGGCGGCGCTTGCCTTTTTCCCGAGGATGGCTCCCTGGGCCTGGACGAAGTCGCTGTTCAGCAGGTAGAGCGCCTGGGTGGGAACGGTGGTGCGGGCGCGGGCGCCGGAGACGAGATCGGGATTGGCGGCGTCGAAGACCTCGAGTTCGGCGGCGAGGTTGTTGCGCGCGATGGGCAGGTAGACGGTACGCATCGTCTTGTCGGAAAAGGACACCGGCTTGTCGAGATCGACGCCGTAGGGCGTGGCGGTGGGGCCGGCGGGCGTGCGATCGAGTTGGCCCGAGAGGAAGAGGTAGCTGTCGCGGATTTCCTCGGCGGTGAGGCGGCGACGATTCTGGTGGCCGAAAAGGCGGTTTTCGGGATCGGCTTCGGCGAGCGCCGGCGTGGCGGTCGAGGAAAGCCGGTAGGCGCGACTGAGGACGATCTCGCGGACCAGTTTCTTCACCGACCCCCCGTTCTCCCGGAAGGTGGCGGCGAGGTAGTCGAGCAGTTCCGGGTGAGTCGGTTCGCTGCCCAGTTTTCCGAAATTGTCGACGCTGGCTACGATGCCGCGGTCGAAGAGGTGATGCCAGACGCGGTTGACGAAGACGCGGTCGAGCAGGGCGTTGTCCGCGCCGGTGATCCAGTCGGCAAACTCGACGCGGCCGCTGGCGTTCTCGGGAATCTCGGGGGCGGGTCCGTCGTGAAGTACGCGCAGGAAATTACGCGGGACCTTTTCCCCTCGCTGACCGACGTCCCCGCGCACGCGGAAATGGGTGTCGTCCGGCTCGGGAATGTCCCGGGGAGCCATGACGAGCGCCTCGTCCTTGAGTTCGCCGATCATCTTGTCGAGTTCCTTCCGCAACTCGCCATCGCTCATCCGGAAGAGCGGATCGATGTTCTCGTTTTCCGCCTCCACCGCTGCGATGGCCTCGGTCTCGCGTTCGATATCGGAAACGGCCACGAACTGGACCGCGTCGACGATGGCGTAGCCGCTGCTGCCGCCGGTCTCGATGATGACGTTGGCGCGTCCGCCCTTCTCGAACTCGAATCGGCCGATGGCGCGGAACAGGCCCCCGACATCGGGAGCAATGGTCTGGTCGAATTTCAGTTCGTGGATGGCGTCGCGGGCCTCCACGGTGATGGGCAGGTCACGGGCCCGGTTGTCGCTGGAATTGTAGGCGAGCCGTACTTCGTAGGTGCCGGACTGGGGAACGCTGGCGCGGAAAATGGCGCGGTTTTCGCCCTTGTTCTTCGCGTCGTCGTGGATGTAGTGCGGCCCGAAGCGGTTCTCGGAGTAGGTCGATTCCACCCACTTGCCGATCAGCTCGGCATCGGAGTCGTCGTAGATGGTTCCGGCCAACGGGAGCATGTCGAGGGTCATCTTTCCGCCGACTTTTTTCTTGTAGGATTTCTCGACGGTCAGGCGCATCGCCAGTTCGAGCCGGTCGACTTTCTCCTGGAGTGCCTTCTCCTTCTCACCGCCGATGGGCAGCGGCTGCTCGACCCAGCTGGCGACGTTGACGCAGCCGTTGCGGGTGCCGGTGACGACTTCGGTGGAGCGGAAGATGCCGGCGACGGCGTAGTAGTCCTCCTGGGAAACCGGGTCGAACTTGTGATCGTGACAGCGGGCGCAGCCCAGGGTGAGGCCGAGGAAGGCGCGGCCGACGGTGTCGATCTGCTCGTCGACGGTGTCCATCCAGAGCTTTTCCTTGTCGCGCTCGGTGAGCATCTTCGGTCCGAGGGCGAGAAAGGTGGATCCGGTCAGCTGCTCGGCGCGCTGCCGGGGAGTCTCGGCGGGCAGGAGGTCGCCGGCGAGTTGTTCGGTGACGAAGTCGTAGTAGGACTTGTCGCGATTGAAGGCGTCGATGACGTAGTTCCGGTAACGCCAGGCCTGGTAGAAGGTGAAGTTGCGGTCGCCCCCGTTGGAGTCGGCGTAGCGGGCCACGTCAAGCCAGTGACGGCCCCATTTTTCTCCGAAACCGGGACGGGCGAGCAGATTATCAACGAGCGCCGCGAAGGCCTCGCGGCTCGGGTTCGATGTGAAGGTCGCCATTTCCTCGCGGGTCGGGGGCAGGCCGGTGAGGTCGTAGAAAACGCGGCGCAGCAGGGCCTGGGGAGTGGCATCCTCGGCCGGGGCGAGCTTTTCCGCTTCGAGTTCGGCGAGGAGGAATCGGTCGATGTCGGTCTCCGCCCAACTGTCGTTCTTCAAAGCAGGAGGGAACGGTTTTTCCTCGATCGGTCGATAGGCCCAGTGCTGGCGCGCCTTTTCGTAGTCGATGGAATCACGACGAACCGCTCCCGCCATTTCCGCATCGCGGGGATCGGGCGCCCCCATGGCGACCCAGCGCTCGAGGGTGGCGACTTGCGCGTCAGAAAGCCGCGACTTGGGAGGCATCTGGAGGTTTTCGTCCCGGTAGCGAACGGCGTGGAGCAGCAGGCTGGCGTCGACATCGCCGGGAACAATGGTGGGTCCGGCGTCGCCACCGATCTCCCAACCCTCGCGGCGGTCGAGCCAGAGGCCGCCCTTGCGCTTTCCCGCTTCCTCCGAGTGGCACTGGTAGCAATTTTCCGAGAGGATGGGACGGACCTCCTTCTCGAAAAAGGCGACGTCGCCGGGGCCTTCCGACGCGATGGTCGGGGAGCCGGCAAGGGACGCCAGGATCCAGGCGGTGGACACGAGACCGCCGGCCTGGCATGACCGGGTGTAAAGAGACATGGGGAGAGAGAATCCGGAGACCCCTACAGGATGCCGCAGTTTCCGGCGGCTTAGAATGCCGCATTTGAGCCATTCTCCGGCTTCCCTCACCAAGCCGGGCGAGGCGGGGATCACCACTCGCCCCGGCCGCCGAAGCGTTCCTTGGCGGCGGCGCCGAAGGCCTTGCCGGCCTCGGAGAGTCGTTCCAGCAGGGCTTCGCTTTCGAGCCCGGCGGCGCCGCGAGCGGCGGGAATGACGGTCTCGCATTCGTTGCTGTCCATGAAACTCGATGCCTCGAGGAGGCCGGTTTCCTCTCCTTGGGGAATCGCGAGGAAGCCGTGTTTGTCGGCGTGGATGAGTTGGCCCGGCTGGATGATGCGTCCGAAAACCTCGACCTCGCAGTTCCAGTCGACCGGGTGAACGGCGGCGTGACCGACGCAGAGGCGGCGGGCGAGGGCCTTGAAACCGGCGTTGGTCATTTCATCGAGATCGCGAATGGCACCGTCGGTGATGGTGCCCACGCAGCCGAGGGCGCGATGGGTGTTGGCGTTGACCTCGCCCCAGAAGGAGCCGATCACCCGAGGCTTGTCGAGGTCCTGAACGACCGCGATTTTTGGACCGGGAAGGTTGGCCACGTGGCGCCGGTAGTCGTTCCAGGCATCGGGATGGGCTTCCCGGTGCGCCGGGTTGCTCGGCTCGATCTTCACGGTGATCGCATAGCCGACCATGGGTCCCATCTGGGGCATGAAGTCGCGGGTCTCCTCCAGGTTGAAGGCATCGGCGCAGGGATCGTGCTTCGTGACCTGCTCCCAGCCGTTGTAGATGGTGGGTGTATTCCAACGTTTCAGCTGGAGGAGTTCGGAATGGGGCAGGGGAGTTTTCATCGTTCAGGAAAGAGTTGGGACCACTGCTGGGAGAGGAGTTCGCCGCGGGTTTGATCGGCGAAAGGCGGTTGGTTTTCCGCCGCGTGGATGGTTGCGGTAACGGCAGCGGGATCGGTGGACTCACCTTCCTGAAGGCGAGCGACCTCCTGCTCCCACGCATTCTTCACCGCCATGGAGACGGGCTCATCGAGCCGCAGGTCGCAGGTGGGAAAGAATCCGTAGCCGCCGAAGAACAACGCCGCCGGCGCGGCGGGATGAACCTGGGGAAGATCGTTGAAGAAGGTGAGATAGGACCGGTCCTCGGCGAGCCGGCGAACGAGTGGTTTCGGATCGAGTTTCGCGATCGGGATGCCTTCACGATTTGCGAGGGCGGCGGCCAAGCCCGCGGATTCGCCCGTCTGCATCCAGGTCGGTTCGAGCCGGATGGCGCCCCAGGCGACGTGGGTGGTGGAGAGGCACACGGGAACGACAAGGTTGTCCAGTTCTCTCGGCAGGAGGCAGCGCCAGGGAATCTGGCCCGGCCAGGTCTCGGCGTGGAGCATCATCTTGCCCTCGTCGAGACTGCCATGCACGCCGTTGCCACGCCCGCTGACGGCGTGGCTGTCCATGTACCAATCGGTCATGGCGATGGCATCCGGATAGGTCGGCGGCCGGAGCGTTCCGGACGCGGGCATGAGATCGTGCTGGGTGAGCACGTGGCGACCGACGAGGCGCCGGGCCTCGCGGACGTAGATCTCGTAGGGGCGGTGACCGTGGTCGGGAAACTCGTCCCTGGCCAATCCGTAGCGGAGCCAGTGCTCGCGCTTTTCCGCGGGGACGGAAGGATCGTGTTGGAGAAACCAGAGGAGCCCGAGGGTCGCGTTCCAGTGGGCGTCCATGACCCGCCGGCGCATTTCCCAGTCCCCCTCGACATAGACCTGGTGCGGTCCCACGAGTTGCGGCCGGTTCCAGCCGATCTTGCGGTTCGGGAGCGGACGAACGATGGAGCCATGCTCAAGCGTCTTCAGGAACTCGGGATCGTAGTCGTCGGGCCGGGTGGCGGGAATCCGGTTGTCGGGATCGTCGGTGAGGATGGTGCGGTAGTTGAAGGCCTGGACCTTGTCGTCGCCCTCGCCGGTGCTCTCGGGGAGAACGATTTCCTGGAAGCCGGGAAACTTGCGAAAAGCGAGCCGCTCGTGGGCCTCGAATTGTTCGTCGTCGATCGACTCGGGTCGTTGCTTCGTGGGGCGAAGGAACACCTTGCCGGCGTGGGGTTCGTCGAACTCTTCGCGTGATTCCCGCCCGACCCGGTAGGTCACGCCGGCGAGCGGTAGGAGGTCGCCCTCGTAGGTGGCGTCGGCGAAGGTGGACGCCTTCACGACGAGACGCCGGTCGCCCTCGAATTCCCGGAAAGTTACCGAGGCGAGGAGCCGGCCTTCGCGCTCGACGGATTCCGGAACGAAACCGGTGACGAGTCGAAGCTTTGGTTGTTCGCGCTCGATCATCTCGGCGATCAGTTGCTCCACCACGCGGGGCTCGAACTTGCCGTTGGTGTGGCCCGAGGCGCCGGGGAGGGCGTGGCGATACTGCGGAGAATCCTCGCCGTAGGTTTCCCGGTAGTGATCGAAGAGGGCCTGGCGAAGCGCGATCATACGCCTTACCCGGCCAGCGTCCGGCTTGAAGCAGATCGCGCCGTCATCGTCGGCGACTATGATGGCGAGGCGTCAGTCATGCTGATCCGCGTCAAACCCGGTTACACCAAGGTCACACCCAAGAGCG
>JAUIGT010000327.1 GCA_030432615.1 Verrucomicrobiia bacterium | reverse complement strand
GGGGACACTGGAACGACTACTACGACCCGAAACTCGAACGGAACGGCGAGACGTTCTCCGCCCGTGGATTCATCGCGGACATCATCACCGACGAGGCGATCGATTTCATGAAGGCGAAAGCCGAGAGCGAGACTCCGTTTTTCTGCTACGTGCCGCTCAACACCCCGCACACCCCGGCCAGCGTGCCCGATGCCGATTGGCGCCGCTGGAAGGACCGGGCCGAACCCGAGGACGAATTCACCCGGGCCATGTACGCCCTTTGCGAAAACATCGACGCCAATCTCGGTCGGATGCTTGCCACCCTGAAGGAGTTGGCTATCGATGAGCACACGATCGTTCTCTTCCTCACCGACAATGGCCCCAACGGAGAGCGGCTGAATGGCGGCATGCTCGGTCGCAAGGGAAGTGAAATGGAGGGAGGCATCCGCGTGCCCTGCTTCGTCCGCTGGCCCGGAAAGATCGCTCCGGGAACGGTGATCGGCTCCAACGCCGCACACATCGACCTGCTGCCGACACTTTCCTCGTTCGCCGACATCGAGAATCCCGGCGCCCACACCGAACCGCTCGATGGGATCGACCTGTCCAAACTGCTGCTTGGCGACGCTTCGTTCAAGATGCCGGAGCGCTACCACTATACCTGGCGCAACCCGAAGAAGTGGTCGATCCGCTCGGATCGCTACCGGGCCACCGAGAAGACCCTGCACGACCTGGTCGAGGATCCTGGGCAGAAAACGAATCTCGCCAAGGAATTGCCGGAAGTACACAAGAAACTCTTGGCCGCCTACCGGGATTGGGAAGCCGACGCGGTCCCGTCTTCGCCGATGCCGCTGCCGGTTCACGTCGGACACGAGGAGGCCCCGAGCGTAACGATCAAGGCGCACGAGTTCGAAATTCTCCCCGGCGAGGAACAGGGCATCGCCTACTGCGAAATCCGCGGCTGGGCCAACCAGTGGATCGATCGCTGGACCGACACCGAGGCCTGGGCCGAGTGCCCCCTCCAAGTGGTCAACGACGGCCGCTACGAGGTGACGCTTCGCTACGCCTGCCCGCCGGACGCGGTCGGTTCCCGTTTTCGGCTGAAGGCGGGAGAAGATGCCATCGATTTCACGATCGAGGAGCCCTGGATCAGTGCTCCCTTTCCGGCTTCCGAACAAGTCAGCCAGCGGAGTGGAGGTTATCTCTCCCGCGAGACTTGGAAGGACGTGGTCGTCGGCGAACTGGAACTGAAAGCCGGTGAATCGCCCCAGATGCTGGAATTGCGCGCCCTGGAGAAGTCAGGCGAAGCGATGCCCGACGTGAAGGCGATCGTGCTGGAGAAAAAGTAGAATCGACTTCAGTCAATTTCCCAAGACGGCTGAAGCCTACTTCTTCCGGAACACGAGGAAGTAGTTTTCCTTGAACAGGTCCTTCTCCTCGACCAACTCGAAGCCGGCTTCCTCGATCTCGGCGCGAAAGACTTCCTTGCCGGCGCGGACGTGTCCCATGATCCAGTCGGAGCTGACGCCCTCGATCCGTTCGAAGTCGAGCACCATCAGCTTGCCGTCCGGTTTCAGCGCCCGGTGGATCGAGGTCATCGTCTTCTGCGGAAACTCGAAGTGGTGATAGGTGTCGCAGATGAAGACGACATCGACCGAGTTCTCCGGCAGCTTGGAATCGTCGGCGGTGCAGACGATGCCCTCGATGTTCTTGAGGCCGCGGGCCCGGCTGCTCATGAGCACGTGGGTCACGAAAGTCTGGGCGATATCGACGGCGTAGACCTTGCCCTTGGGGCCGACCTTCGGCGCCATCAGGCGCGTGAATAGACCGGTGCCGGCGCCGACATCGGCCACGGTCATGCCCGGCTTGAGTTCCAGCTTTTCGACGATGGTCTCGCGGTTGTCGTAGACTTCCCGTCCCTCCTTTTCGAAGCGTTCCACGAACGAACTCGGATCGGGATCCTGGAAGCTGTCGTTGATGCCGGGATTGACGCTCTTTTCCTGCGCGAGCAGGGAAAACGCGGGAATGGCCAGCGAAATGGCGACGAGGAGCATTGCGGGAGTTTTCATGAAGGAAAGATGGGGAGTGATGGAGCGAAGGAAACCCGAAACGGACTCGGCGATCAAGGCTGCGCGCGAGCGATGTCCACCCGGATCACGCCACGGAAATCGCCGAGCGCGTAGCCGGTTCCCTGGTCGTCGGGATAGCGCTCGGCGAGCGCCTGGGTGAGTTCGGGAGAGAAGCTCGCCGGATCTCCATGGCAATTGAGGCAGACCTCCTGGATCATGAGAGGGCGGTAGAAACGCGCCACGTCCTCCCCCCACTCGACCACCGGCTCGGGCGGCCCCTTCGATTGCTTTGCCGCCGCCGCCATCGTCTCCAACACCCGGGTGTCGAGATCGTCAGGCGCATTGGCCGGATTGCGGGGCTTCAGGGTGGTTCGACGAATGGAGACACCCTCGAACGACTCGCCCGCCGCCGCTGTCAGAGGCAAAGCGGCCTGCTGGCAGACGGTGATGGCCTGGACCGGACCGCCAGACTGGAGCGCGCCCTTCAACTGACCACCGAGGCTCTTCATGAGCGCATCGGAAGCGGCCTGGCCGGTTTCGGTGACGCGCTGGCGCTCGGCCTCGGTGGGTGCCGCCGCCTCGTCCGAGTCGGAGTCATCGCGCGCACCATGGTCGCAGGCGACCAGCGCCAGTCCGCCGAGAGCGACGAGCGTCGGGAAGATTTCGCGGGAAAAAGGGAAAGGAAGGCTCATGAGTCGGACGGGGTTTTGTCGGCGGGCTTCGCTTTGGCCGCGCAGCAGGGCTTGTCTCCCTTGCCGCAGGAGGCGTCACCGCACTGGCCGCAGGCGGCGCCTTTGCCCTTACCCTCGCCACCCTGGCAATTTCCGCAAGCGCCCGGACCCTTGCCCGTCGATTTCGAGGTCTCAGCCACCTTCCCGTCGCCGAGTGCGGTGGCGTGCTTGGCGTGCATCTGGGTTTCGCCCTTTTCCACGAAACCGCTCACGATCTTCGCGTGATTCTGCGCCACCTTGACGGCTTCGGGCGTTTTCCCGACGACGGAAACGGCGACTCCTCCCTCGACATTCTCGATCTTCACCGCCATGTCGTCGTAGTGCGCCCGCATCTCGGCAAAGGCGGGATCCCAATGCCGCACTCCCATGCCACCGTCGAGGCGTTCCTGCATCTGGGAGACATGCTTCTGCACCATCTTCGCCATCGCCGGATCCTTCGAGGTGGTGGTGGCCCGGTAGCCGTCCTCGGTCAGTTCCACCGATCGCTCGAACGATTCGTGCTCGGCGAAGAGCGTGTGAATGACACCGCGGAAATCATCGGACATGCCTCCGTGACCGGGCCCCTGCCCATGGCCGTGACCGGGGCCTTTCCCGGCACCGGGACCTTTGCCGGGAGGCTGAGCGAGAACGGACCACGAGGCGATCAAGGCCAAGGCGGTGGTGAGGGCGAGGGCATTCAGAATTTTCATGGGATGCGGTTTAGGTTTCGTTTATAACTATCCAGCGATATTTAGAATCCGCCAAGCCGATTTTGTTCAAGAATCGGCAAAATCTCCGAAATCCCCCCCGCCCCGGGATCAGGCAGGGATCGCCCAACCCAATTCCCCACGGTCCCGCAAAAAAGACGAGTTTTTCTGTCCAATCCGGTCCGTCGATTGCCTTGAGAGGCTGCATACCCGGGAATCAGGTATCCAAAACGCGCCGCGGATCACCTCCGATGCGCCACTTGAAACCGGTTCCTCCAGCCTGGAAATTATCCGTCCGCCGTTCTCCGCCGCGAGATGTCTCCCTCGCCTAGGACCCGCGTCGGACCTGTCATCATGAGACTCTCTGCCTTGCCCATCGCCCTCGCAGCCATCGTCCTCGCCTCGGTCTCTTCCGCCGCCGAAGACGAACAGCACCTGCGTTTTTTCGAAACCGAAATCCGCCCTCTCCTGTCGAACGAATGTTTCGAATGCCACGGTCCGGAAAAAGCGAAGTCGGGCCTGCGTCTCGACCACCGCGATCTCATTCTCGAAGGCGGCGACACCGGTGCCGCGATTGTCGCGGGCAAACCGAACGAATCCCTCCTCATCGAGGCCGTTCGCCGGACCGATCCGGATTTCTCGATGCCGCCGAAGAAGGAACTGACCGAGAAACAGGTCGCGGCTTTGGAAAAATGGGTCGCCCTCGGCGCTCCCTGGCCCGAGGAGCAGGTCACCCGATCCGAAGTCGATGAGAACGGATTCACCGCCGAAGACAAGGCCTGGTGGGCCATCCAGCCGCTGGCGCAAGTGACCGTTCCGGAAGCAAGCAGCGATTGGCCGCGGAACGAGGTCGATCAATTCATCTACCGGAAGCTCGAAGAACAAGGGCTCACCCCCGCCGAGCCCGCTTCAGCCGGGGAACTGGTGCGCCGCATCCATTTCGACCTCCACGGTCTGCCCCCGTCGCCGGAGGACGTGGCCGCTTTCACCGAGGCCTACACCCGCGATCCCGACCAAGCTGTGGCGAGCGAAGTCGATCGATTGCTGGAAAGCCCGCGCTATGGTGAACGTTGGGGCCAGCATTGGCTCGACGTGGTGCGCTATGCCGAGAGCGATGGCTACCGAGCCGACGACTACCGGCCCGATGCCTGGCGGTATCGCGACTACGTGATCCGCGCCTTCAACGAGGACATGCCCTACGACCCGTTCGTCCGCGAACAGATCGCCGCCGACGAGATCTACCCCGGCGATCCCAATGCCCTCATCGGCACCGCCTTTCTCCGCCACGGCGTCTACGAGTGGAACCAGCGCAATGCCGAGATGCAGTGGGATCTCATCATGACCGAGATGACCAATGTCACCGGCGAGGCCTTCCTCGGCGTCGGCGTGGGGTGCGCCCAGTGCCACGATCACAAGTTCGACCCCATTCTCCAGAAGGATTACTTCGCGCTCCAGGCCTTCCTCAACACCACCTGGTGGCCCGAAGACGCCACGCTCGGGACCCCCGAGGAACACGCCGCCTACGAGAAGCAACTCGCCAAGTGGGAGGAAGCCACGAGGGACATCCGCGCCGAACTCGACGAGATGACCGCTCCCTCCTACGAGAGCGCCCGGGAATCCGCTTCCAAGATCTTTCCCAAGGAAGTGAAGGCGATGTACGACAAGGATCCCTCCGAACGCAGCGCCTACGAGGAACAGATCTCCCAATTGGTGCAACGCCAGGTCGACCACAGCCACCGCCGGCTCGACTTCAAGAAGAAGTTCGAGAAGGACGAGAAGAAGCTCGCCAGGTACAACGAACTCCAGGCGAAGCTGAAGGAATTCGATCACCTCAAGCCCGAGCCGCTCCCGGGCGCCTTCATCACCACCGATGTCGGCACCGAACCGGCCACGACCCACTACTACAGGAAACGCGGCGAGAAGGTCCCCGTCGAACCGGCCTTCTTCACCCTGCTCGGCCAGCCCGCGCCCGAGATCAAGCCCACCGAGAACACCACCGGGCGCCGCACGGCTCTCGCCAACTGGATCGCCGACGAGGACAACCCGCTCTCCACCCGGGTCATCGTCAACCGGGTCTGGCAGCATCATTTCGCCAAGGGCCTGGTGCCGACCCCGAACGACTTCGGCCGTCTCGGCGAGGAGCCCAGCCATCCCGAACTTCTCGACTGGATGACCCGCCGGTTCCTCGAGGGCGGTTGGAAGATCAAGCCGCTGCACCGGCTCATCATGACCAGTGCCACCTACCGGCAGACCGCCCGTCGCCAACCGTCGGACAAGGAAATCACCACCGACATCGGCAACCGGCTCCTCTGGCGCTACCCGCCGAAACGCCTCGAGGCGGAGCAGATCCGCGATGCCATGCTCGCCGCGTCCGGCCAGCTCCAGCAACGCGAGGGTGGCTCATCCGTCGATGGTTCATCCACCCACCGCAGCATCTACGTCAAGAAACGCCGCAACACCAAGGATCCGCTGATCGGCGGATTCGATGCCCCGGCCGGATTCAGTTCCGCCCCGGACCGGCTCTCGACCACCACGCCCAACCAGTCGCTGATGCTGGTGAACGGCGACTTCACCCTCAAGCGCGCCGAAGGTTTCGCGAAACGCATTCTCGCCGGCAACCACGAGGTGAACGAGGACGTCATCCGCGCCGCCTACCGCATCGCCTTCGGCCGCGAGGCCACCGACTCCGAGGTCGAGGCGGCCCGCTACTTCATCCTGTCGCAGAAGGAAGTCGTCGATGGCCCCGCCGAAGCGCCCCGGAAATACCCGAACGAGACCGGGCTTCGTCCCACCGGGCAGGTCTTCGGCGGAATCGAGAACCTCGGGCTCGGCGACCAATCGCTCTGGATCCAGCCGGGCAGCCGCTTCGAACGACTACGAATCGATGGCGTCACGCTACCGGGGGAGGAATTCACCATCGAGGCCGTCGCCAACCTGGATCGGGTCTATGCCGACGCTTCCGTGAACACCCTGCTCAGCCGGTGGAACAGCTCCAACCGGACACCGGGCTGGAATTTCGGCGTCACCAGCGAGAAGTCCCGCTACCAGCCACGGAATTTCATCGTCCAGCTCACCGGCGAAAACTTCCAGTCCGAACCCCACTACGAGGTGGTCGCCTCGGACCTGCGTTTCCCGCTGAACGCTCCCACCTACATCGCCGCCGCGATTTCCGCGAAGCCGGGCAAGGACGACGTCACCAAGGGAACGGTGACCTTCTACCTCAAGGATCTCGGCGATCCGAAGTCCGAACTCCAGACCGTTACCGTGAAACACGATGTGGTCGGCGGTCTCGAAAAGACCGCCTTCGACACCATCATCGGCGGCCGCGCCTCCAAAGGCCACCTCTGGGACGGGCAGCTCGGACGCCTGGTCCTCAGCGAAGGCGTCCTCACCGCGGACCAGCTCATCGTAAACGGCGGCAAAGGCGGAAAGCGCCTCATCGATTGGAATTTCTCCGGAAAGGAAATCGATGGAGAGCACCCCGCGCCCGCCACCGCCTGGGTGCGCGAAACCCAGGACAGTTCCGGCTACCCGCCCCGGCTCCTCGGCGCCACGACCGACTTCTGCCAGGCCCTCCTGACTTCCAACGAATTTCTCTACCTTCACTGAGCATCGGACCCGTGTGTCCGTCTGTCTCGGAAAGCCTCTCCTACCCCCGTTCAGCCATGCCTTGTCACAATATCGATCACCCCCACAGCCGGCGTGAATTTCTCAGCCGAGCCGGCGGCGGATTCGGCGCCGTCGCGCTCTCCGCGCTCGCCGGCCAGAACCTGCTCGGATCGACCGGGTCCCCGAATCCG
>JAUIGT010000326.1 GCA_030432615.1 Verrucomicrobiia bacterium | reverse complement strand
CACCGGATCGATCCCGCTTTCCACCCTGCTTTCGCTGGGCGTGCTGAAGCCCGATTCGAAGGAATTCTTCGCGGGCGTCTACCGGGCCGAGTTTTCCCATCGCCCGGACGGCGAGGTCCACCAGGGCTGGATGGCCTGGGTCGATCCCGAAACCGAGACGCCGGATTTCCACGTCCCGGCCTCGTTCGGGGTGTTCGAGATGGGCGATTGAACGCGCCACCTGGCAGTCAATCCAAATTGCTGAACACCCCGCGCGCCGCCTTCAGGCTGATCTTCTGGTTCCGGACATAGGCTCTCGCCGCGCGGTCCCGAATCGCCGACCGATCCTCGCCGTTCAGCCAGCCCTCCAACGCCGCGTCGAGCAGGAAGGAGCCGGGATACATGAACTGCTCGGTGAGGAGGACCGGACGCACTTCGAGATCGGTCAGGATCTCGGAAAAGTAGGCCCGGCTCTTGCAGCAGAGCACGATGGCGTCGCGCTTCTTGGGTGCTTTTCGATCGGGGTGATAGAAAAACCGGAAATCCATGAGTCCGTTGTGGCCGATCAAGGCGACCAGGTCGGGGCTCTCCTCGCCTTTCGCGGAGAGCAGATCGACGAACCGGTGCGTCGCCGCCTCGATCTCCCGCCCGCGCCAGGCTTCCGCCACGAGAATGGCGCCGGTCCGGCGGTGCTCCCAGATCTGGGTTTCCAGAATCTTCACCCCCACCCAGGGATCGCTCGCACTCGGGTTCGGCTCGGCCTTTTTCGACTCCAGGAGTTCCCAACCATCGGAGGCCTGGAACCACCGCCAGAGCCCGTCGCTGCATCCCCAGTAGAGATTATTCTCGAGGTCGTCGCCGTTCCCGATCCGGGCGTTCACCGGCGCGATTCCCTGGTGCTCGTTGTCGCAAAGCGCCACGATGACGTGGATGCGTTTCGGGTCCGGGTTGGCGCCCTCCTCGGCGGCGGCGGCTCCAACAACCATGCAGCCGATCAACGGAATCAAGAGGTGAGCCTTCATTTTCCCATCCCTGCACAGCAGAATCGTAGCATGGCTTTTCAAGCCGTGCAGGTCCCGGCGGGATTGCCCCCCACCCGTGAACCGACCACGGATAGAAACTCACCACTGCCAGGTCAAGCCCACCATCGGCCCCAGGGCGTTCAGTCCCGGATTCCGCTCGTCGAGCCCGCGATTGGAAGTGTGCTGGAAGTAGGCGCCGTACTGCAGGTAAAGCCCTTCGCGGAGTTGGTGCCGCATCGCCAGGTGCATGAACCAGGTAAAGTTGAAATCCTGGCCATGGCCGCCCTCGACCTCGGTGCTGTCGAGAAATCCCACGCCGCCTCCGATGCTGAACATGAGGGCCAGGTCGCGGTCGGCGTTCCACCACTCGATCGAGGGGCTGCCGTGGAAGCCGAAGAAATAGGTCTCCGGCCCCTCGGCGAAATATTCCCCGAGGAAACTGACGCGCGACCGCATCACCAGGGTGCTGCCGTCTTCCCGATCCCGCTTGTAGAGATACGGCGTCCGGAAGGTGAGCATCTGCGGCAGGACGACGTAGTCGAGCGGCGTCGATTGGGTGATCTCCCAAAGCGCGCCGGTCTCGAAAGTGACATCGACCCGCTCCCACGGCTCCAGCGGCTTCGGCTCCGTCATGGCCGAGAGATCGATCCGCTTGCCCGATTCCCCGCCTTCGGTGTTCGGCGGAAACGACAACACCGACAGGGCGACCAGCGTCAGCAAGGGAGGTAGGCGAAACATGAGCGGGGAGATCGGCGGCAAAACCGGCGCAAGTTACTCGATCTTGAAGCGTTCCACCACCGGAAAGCGGGCCTGGAGTTTCACCAGCAGGAAGAAAAGTCGCAAGCGCCAGCGCACGGCCCAGCCACCCTCCATCTGCCCGGCCAGCAGCGCGACCACGGCGTCGGCCAGTCTGAGCCGATGATCGGGCTGCACCAGCAGTTCGAAGAAGGGCTGCCGGTAGAAATTCTCGATCATCTCGAAGTAGGACTTCATGTACCGCCAGGTGGTTTTTTCGTAGCGCTTCAGGGCAGCGTTGAGGGCATTGCCGCCATCGATCGCTTCGCAAATCCCCTCCGCGCCCAGTTTCCCGGTCATCATGGCGAGGTAGACGCCGGAGGAGAAAATCGGATCGAGAAATCCGGCCGCGTCCCCGACCCGGACCAGGTGCGGACTCACGAGCCGGCGGTTGCGGTAGGAGAAATCGGCGATCGTCCGCAGCGGCATGGTTCGCTCCGCGTCGGCGAGCCTCTCGGCCAGCAGCGGGCAGCGCCGGACCGTCTCATCGAAGAGCGCCTCCGGCGAAAGGTCCCGTTCCTTGAACGTGGAACGATCCACGACCAATCCCAGGCTGACCCGATCGTCGCTGAGCGGGATGAACCAGAACCAGGCGTTTTCCAGCCGATAGATGAGAATGTCTCCCCGGGTCCGGTCCTCGGGCAGGGTGACCCCGCGGTAATGGCCATAGATGGCCACCTTGCGATGGTGCTCGTAGAGTTCCTTCAGCCCCTCGCGATTGCCGGTGAAGTTCGCCGTGCCACTGGCGTCGACGAGAAAGCGGGCGCGGAATTCCTCGGGCGGTCCCCCGTTCTGCGCGGTCACGGTGACACCCTCGCCCTCCTCGATCTGATAGTCCTTCACCGCGGTGCCTTCCCGCACCTCGGCACCGGCGGCCTCAGCATGGCGCAGCAGGACCTCGTCGAACTTCGATCGCTCCACCTGGTAGGACATTGGCTCCGTGGCGAACCTTCCGTTCCCGAAGGCGAACTGCGCCTTGCGGTCTCCACGAGGGAGCAGGAACTGGGCGCCGAATTTCTCCATGAACCCGGCTTCCTTCAGTTTCGGAACCAGATCCATCTCGCGAAAGATCGGCATGTTGTAGGGCAGAAGCGACTCGCCGACGTGGAACCTCGGGAAGGTTTCCTTCTCCAGAACAAGCGCCCGCTTGCCGGCTTTGGCCAAATACCAAGCCGCCGTTGCCCCTCCCGGACCTCCGCCGATGATGATGGCGTCGTAGTCGGCCGGGTCTGCGTCTCTCTCCGGAATGTTCTCGTCAGCCATGAGTCGCTTTCGGAAACGAACGCGGCGCGTGGTAGGGGCGGCTCAGGCGCTGCCGCTCTCGATCGCTTCCGCAATGGAGTTTACGTTGGCGAGCACGCCCTTGGCCGCTTCGGCGTCGGCAATCTTCAGTCCAAAATTCTTCTCCAGGGCCACCACCAGTTGCAGGGCGTCCACGGAATCCAGCCCGAGTCCCTCGGGACCGAACAGCGGCTCGTCGTCGGAAATCTCCTCGGGAGACTCCTGGAGCATCAACTCATCGATCATCACGCTCTTGATCCGGTGATGGAGGGAGGCGGGGTCTTCTGACATCGGGAGAAGAAATACGGAAGGGCTACGGACATTCAACCACGATTAAGCGCTGAAATCACCGGGTTTTTTGGGCGTCCGGTTGATCGGTGATCGCTCTCTCGGTTTCCGGGGTGCCACGAAATCAGAGAATGCCGCCATCGATCTTGAGGGTGGCCCCGGTGATGTAGGCAGCTTCCTCGCCGGCGAGAAAGCGCACCGCGGCCGCGACCTCCTCCGGTTTGCCGAAACGACGCATGGGGATGGTGCGGACCAGCGCCTTCTTCCGCTCGGGATCGACATCAGCGAGCCCGTCGGTGTCCACGAAACCGGGACAGACGGCGTTCACCGTGATGCCGGAGCGCGCGGTCTCCTTGGCCAGCGACTGAGTCAGGGCGATGACCCCGGCCTTGGCGGCGGCGTAGTTGGTCTGGCCCATGGGCGCCAGCAGGGCGCTGAGGCTGGAGATGTTGACGATGCGCCCGCTTCGCCGGCTCATCATCGGCTTGATCACCGCCTGGCAGCCGTGGAACACCGCGTCGAGATTCGCGTCGCGAACCGAGTCCCAATCCTTGCGCGGCATCGTCGCCAGCAGGCCGTCCCGGTGAAAGCCGGCGTTGTTGACCAACACGTCAAGACGGCCATGACGATCGAGAATACCGCTCACCACCGATTCCCAGGCCGCGGGATCGGTGACCTCGAGGGACACCACTTCGGCTCGATCGGCATTCTCCGCAGCCAGGACGTCCGCGTCTTCACGATTCGAACGAACCCCCAGGACGACTCGGTTTTCCGTGGATTCGTGGAGGAAGGCCCGAGCAATGGCTTGCCCGAGTCCGCCGTTGGCGCCGGTGATGAGGATGGTTCGCATCAGAAAGGGAAGTCAGGATTCCGGTATCGAGGGTGATCCGCCAAAGCACGCCGCACCCGCCTGCTCGTTCTCGCCGATGGCGCTGACGATCACAGGCTGTCCGTCCATGGTCGCGAGGGCGGCGGCGGTCACGCATTCCCAGGCCACGGCGGCTCCCATGCCCTCTCCCAGGATGGCGGCTACTTCCCGCTGCCGGCCGGGGAAATCCGCCCAGGCCACGCTTTCGTCGGTGTCGGAACGGCTGGCGCGGGTCAAGAGGGTTGCGTCGGCGACCCAACCCTCTTGACTCGCGCTTTCCACAGCGACCTCCCGTGCCATCGCGGAGCGGGGATGGGCGTTCGTGTAGAGTGCGGGCCCGACGAGGGCTTCCAGGGAAATCTCCGCGGAACTCGCTTCGCCCTCCCTTTCCAGGAAAAGCGCTCCCGCTCCCTCGGAGTAGACGGTATCCGCTCCGAAAAGCTGGTAGGCCTCGGCGCAGAGCCAATCGAATTCCTCGCCGCCGACCACGACGACACCATCGCAACGATCCTCCTGGAGCCAGCGCGCCGCGATTTCCAGCCCGTTCAAGAACTGGGCGGAATCACCGACGATGGTGTAGTTGGCGGCGTGGGCGCCGAGCAGAGCGCTCAGGTGGCTGGCCGGCGCATTGTAGACGGTTTCCGGGAAAAGGATGGGGCTGGCCAGCGACGGATCCTGGAGCACCTCGCCGTAGAATCGCGAGCTGTAGTTCACGCAACCGTTCACGTAGCTGTAGACCACACCGAGACGCAGTTCCCCGGCGCGGACCTTCTCCAGCCTCGCCCCGCCGATCGCTTCCAGCGCGGCGGCCACGCTGAATCGCGCCACCGGACTGGCGCGCCGCAGGCGTGGATCCCGGAGAAAGAGCAGCTTCTCCACCGGCTTGGGAACGCGCCGCACCGGGAGCGGCCTGGCTTCGCGGCCTTCGCGGGTGAACGTTTCCGGGACACCGAGCTGCTCGGGTTGATCCAGGGCGTCCAGCAGGCTTTTGGCCCCCCATCCCGCCGGCGAAACCGCGCCCCATCCCGTCACGCGAACGCCGCCCCCGGCGCTCTCGTGTTCCCGGGTGGCGAAGGGAATCGAGACCGTCGCGCCCGCTTCCTCGAACTCCGCCAGGACCAGCGTGGCATTGGCCCCGCCGAATCCGAAGGAGTTGGTCAGGACACGCCGGACCTCCGCCTCGCGAGGCTCGCGGACGAGGTCGAAGGTGCAGACTTCGTCCGGCGTCTCCACGGTGGTCGTCGGCGGCAGGAAATTCTCCCGCAGGGCCATGAGGGAAATCACTGTTTCCACCGCCCCGGCCCCGCCGAGCAGGTGCCCGATGCTGGCCTTGGTGCTGCTGACCCGGATCTTATCGACATCGGCCCCGGCCCAGCGCTGGATGGCCCGCCCCTCGGCCACGTCGTTGAGCGGGGTTCCGGTCCCGTGGGAATTGAGGTAGTCGATGTCGGCGGCCCGCAGCCCGGCCTGGCGACAGGCCTCGTTCATCGAGCGAAGGGCGGCGTCGCCCTCCGGATGCGGCTGGGTCAGGTGATGCGAGTCGGTCGCCACCCCGTAGCCCACGATCTCGGCGAGAATCTCGGCGCCCCGGGCGCGAGCGGACTCCAGCGACTCGATCGCCAGCATGGCCGCACCTTCGCCGAGCGCCAACCCGTCGCGGTGGGCGTCGAAGGGACGAGGCGGAACGCTCGGAGTCAGTGCCTGGAGGGAATCGAAACCGGCGAATACCAGTTGGGCGAGGGCATCGTATCCCCCGGCAAAGGCGCGTTCGCATTCGCCCCGGCGCACCTGGGAAACGGCGTGGCCGATGGCGTTGGCTCCGCTGGCGCAGGCGTTCGCGATGATGGTGACCGGACCGAAGAAATCGAGGGCGTTGGCGAGATGGATGGCCTGCCTGTGCGTCTGATAATTGATCACCCGGGCCGCCTGACCACGCCGGGAATCGGGGTTCTCGCGCGCATGGCGATAGTAGGTTTCCCCCAACTCCATGGCCCCGGCGGACGTGCCGAGGCACAGGGGAATCGGGTCGGCGCGAACCAGTCCGTCCCAGCCCGCCTGGCTCCACGCCTCCGCCCCGGCGTGGATGAGCATGCGCGTCGCCCGGTCGAGCCGCCCTTCCTGACGAGCGGTGAGCGCGTTCTCCGGAAGGCGCTCCGGAAGATCCAGTTGCCCGGCTTCATGGACCCGCTGGCGACTGGTGTCGAAGAGCGAAACCGGCCCGAAAGCCAGCCTTCCCTCCCGGAAACCGTCCGCGTTTTCTCGCCATCCGCGCCCCATCGAGGTGAGGATCCCCGCTCCGGTGATGACAACCCGGCGGGGTTCGGGGTAGTGTGGAGAAACAAAGAACGGGAACGCCATGAAAGGAACGGATGCGCAGTCTTCGACAAGGAGGGTTGCAGTGTCAACCGCCCGCAACCCGCTGTTCTATAAAGCATACGACGCAATCGGGCGAATTCGGTTCATTTTCCTGGCCGCGTTTCTTCTCACCCACTGTCACTCCTCCTCCGACGTGAATGCCCCCGACGCTCCCCCATCTCCTCCGGACCCTTTCGAGGAAAGGCGCCAGCGACTGGTGGATCAGTTCGCCACCGGCCCTCGTGCGCAGGTGAGCGACGAGCGCGTGATCGAGGCAATGCGCGGGACACCGCGGCACCGGTTCGTTCCGGAGAATCTTCGCCACCAGGCCTACCTCGATCGTCCGCTGCCGATCGGGCAGGGGCAAACCATCTCCCAGCCCTCGCTGGTGGCCTACATGACCCAGCAACTGGAGCCCGAGCCCGACGAACGGGTCCTGGAAATTGGCACCGGTTCGGGCTACCAGGCGGCGATTCTCGCGAATCTGGTGAAGGAGGTCTACACCATCGAAATCGTGGAACCTCTCGCCAGGCGGGCGGGCGAAGTCTTCGCCGAACTGGGCTACAAGAACATCCACACCCGCATCGGCAACGGCTACCTCGGCTGGCCGGAAGCGGCCCCCTTCGATGCCATCATCGTCACCTGCGCCCCCGATGACATTCCTGCGGCCCTGGTGGAG
>JAUIGT010000325.1 GCA_030432615.1 Verrucomicrobiia bacterium | reverse complement strand
TGTTGTTCCCAGGGGGAGCCCGTCCGGCCGAAGCCGCGCCGCCTCTCACCGGTCGAGCCCGCCTCGGCGCTATCGTCGGTGACCGAACGGAGGTCGGCTGCAACAGCGTGCTCAGGTCCGGGACCCTGCTCGGGCGCGACGGGCTCGTCGATCCCGGCACACCTTGGCGCGGCGTCCGCACGAACTGGGGGTGTTTCCGAAGCGATCGGGGGAAGGCGTATCGTGCGCGTGCAGGCTGCTGGACGACCGCGGTCGCTTTCTTGCATTCTGCAATCTCGGAAGGAAGGTTCCCGAGGCCCTTGCGACGCGGCATTCCTTTGGATTCCGGTGTCGCGCCGGTTTGGGGGAGCCAACGAGGAAATGGAACGGGTCATGCACCGAGATCAGGCATGGCATTTTTTCAAGAAAACGAAGACCTGATCCAGGTCGAAAAGGATACCGAGTCCCGCGTCATGGAAATGAAGCGCCAACTGGAACTCGGACAGGAGGAGCTCGTGGCCGAATTCCACGGCTCGTCCTCGGAACTTCGCGAGACCACCCGGCAGGCGATCGAGAAAATCGAGGAGCTCGCCGCGGAATCGAGCGAGGAATTGCAGCGGGTGCAGCAGAGCCTCGGCGAGATCAACTATCTCCTGGCCGAGGAAAAACTGGAGAATCCGTCAATGCTGGACGAGTGGCGAGACCAGATCGTGTCTCGCATGGAGGAGGCGCGTGATTTTCTCGCCCGGATGGAGGACCGGGCTCAGCGGGAGCTGGGAGATTCCGGGGCCGAATTGGAGAAAGTGTGGAAGACTTTCCTGGCCCGCCTCGAATTGGTGCGCCTGAGATTGGCGGAGACGGAGCAGGACACCGCGCAGAAATTCCGCGAAGAACGGCGCCACCTGCTCGAACGACTCGACCAGGAGACCCGGGATCCCGGACCGCTGGAGAGATTCAAGGCGAAGGTCGGCGACGGTATCGAGGCGCACAAGCGCTGGGTCATCGCCTTCTTCCAGTCGCCGCTGGAAGCGACGCCGCATCCACCGGCGCCGGACTACGCGTCCACCGATCCGGATCCGGACGACGAAGCAGGCACCGGAGCCTGACGTCCGCGCTCGTCATTTTCTCCCGGCACCACGAACTTTCCGGGCCGGAAGGGCTGCTCGTTCGCGCGTCGCGTCTCAGTGCGAGAGGCAGAACTCCTCGAAGCGGTCCAGTCCCTTCTTGATGATGTCGAGGCTGGTGGCGTAGCTGAAGCGGATGGACTTGTCGTGACCGAAGGCGACGCCGGGAACGGCGGCGACTTTGTAGCGGCTGAGGAGCTTCTCGGCCAGGTTCGTCGAGCTGAGTCCGATGGGGCTGGTATCGACGAGGAAGTAGAAGGCGCCCTCGGGTTCGATCACCTTGATGTTCCGGATGCCCTGGAGGCGGCTGAGCATGTACTGACGACGCATGTCGTACTCTTCGACCATGTCCTGGACGAAGGCCTGGTCGCCGCGAAGGGCGGCGAGGGCGCCGTACTGGGCGAA
Source organism: Verrucomicrobiia bacterium (assembly GCA_030432615.1). Lineage (GTDB taxonomy): Bacteria > Verrucomicrobiota > Verrucomicrobiia > Verrucomicrobiales > DEV007 > JAEUHH01. Next base: position 5,761 of record JAUIGT010000325.1, on the reverse strand, counting down.
GCTGGTGACATTCGAGGTGGTGTGGCTCTGGATGGTGTCGATGGCGTCGGCGATGGGCTTGGGGGCCGCGGTGTAGCCGATGCGCCAGCCGGTCATGGAGTAGACCTTGCTGAAGCCGTTGATGGTGATGGTGAGATCGCGGATCTCCTCGCTGAGGGAGGCGATGGAGACGTGCTTCTTCTCGTTGTAGACGAGTTTTTCGTAGATCTCGTCGGAAAGGATGATGACGTCTTCGGAGAGGGCGACCTCGGCGAGGGCTTCGAGTTCCTCCTTGGAGTAGACGGCGCCGGTCGGGTTGTTGGGGCTGTTGAGGATGACCATGCGGGTGCGGCCGCTGAGGGCGTCCTCGAATTCCTCGGGGGTCATCTTCCACTGGTTCTCCGCCTTGGTCTCGACGATGTAGGGCTCGGCGCCGACCATGCGGACCATCTCGGGATAGCTGGTCCAGTAGGGGGCGGGGATGATGACTTCGTCGCCGGGATCGCAGCAGGCGAGGATGGCCTGGTAGCAGGAGTGCTTGGCGCCGCAGTTGACGCTGATCTGGGTGGGATCCTCGTATTCGATGCCGTTCTCGAGGAGGAGCTTTTCCTGGATGGCCTCGCGCAGGGGCAGGATGCCGCTGGAGGCGGTGTACTTGGTCTTGCCTCCCTGAAGGGCCTCGATGGCCGCTTCCTTGATGAAGTCGGGGGTGTCGAGATCGGGTTCGCCGGCGCCGAAGCTGCAGACGTCCTCGCCTTCATCGATCATCTTCTTGGCCTGGCTGGTGATGGCGAGGGTGATCGAGGGGGAAAGCTTGGCGATATTGGCGGCGACGAGATCCGAGTCCATGGTCAGCTGGGGAAAAGGGTGCGTGATAGGGAGAGATGAAACAAACAGGCTGTCCACCGTCGGCGAAGCCGGGACTCGCTGTCCGGCCGCGAGTTCCGCCGGGGGACCGGGGGAGAGCCGGGGCGGAGGGGCGGCGACCTTCGGCGGCGCTGCTTCGGAGTCAGTGGGTTCCCGCGCTTTCGGGAATCGTGGACTGTCTCGGCCGAAACTCCTGAAAAAGGCGGTTTGTTGTGATAACCGCTCACGCTCCGGTTTCAAGCGAAAAGGCGGTCCGTTCAGCGTTTGCCGCGGAAAAGGAAACGCCGTCCCTCGGTCTCGGAGCTCTCGTCAGGCGAGTCGCGGTCGCCGGATTTGTCCTTCGGATAGCCGAGCACGCCGAAGCGCTCCAGCTTGTCGATGAAACTCTCGAGGTCGCTGCGGATCTCGCTGTCGGAGATCAGCGCGGCGGCGACGCCGTCACCCTCGGTCAGCTTGCCGATGGCGGTGTTGGCGTTGGCGATGGTCTCCCGGAGTTCGACGAGAGTCGGTTCCAGCTCCTCCACGGCCGGCTCGGCCTTGCCGATGACGGATTCGGCCCGGTCGAAGGTGGCTCCCGCTTTCTCGAACGTGGCCCCGGCCTTGTTCATGGCGGTGCGGGCGTCGCCGACGGTGGCGCGGGCGTCCTCCATGAGCGGCTCGAGTTTCTGGGTGGCCCGGTCGAGGTTTTCCCCGGTCTTCCGGAACTCGGCGAAGGTGCCCTTGAGGTTGTCGAGATTCTCGTCGGCGAGGAGTCCGTTCTCGATCTTGTCGAAGACCCGATCGAGGCTCTGCACGGCCTCGCGGATGTCTTCCACCGCTTCCTGGATATCGGCCATGACCTGTCCGGCATCCTGTTGGAGGGATTCCAGGCCGCTGGTGGCGCCGCCTTTGACCTTGTCGCCATCGACGAAGTAATCGGCCTCCGGGTTCTGCGGCATCTCGATGCGGATGTAGGTGTCGCCCATGAGACCGCTGGTGCCGATGGAGAATTCCGATCCCTTGGGGACGCGCTTGTCCCCGTAGATTTCCATCGGCACGAGCACCCCGGTGAAGGTGTCGTTGAGCTTCGGTTCGGCGGACACGAAGCCGATCTTCTGTCCCGCGAGCTTCACGGGCGAGCCCTCCCGGATGTCGCTGGCGTCGGGAAAGGTGACCTCGAGCCGGTATTTTTCCTGGAGCCGATCGCTGAAGCGGCCGAACTGGACGATGAGCGCGCCCATGATGGCGAGGCCGAAGAAGACGAAGAGTCCCACCAGCAGCTCGGTTCGTTCCTTGCGTATCGCGCTCATTTCCGAATTCCTCGCCCGGGAAAAGTCTTTCAGCCTAAGCCAGGTCGTTCTCGTTCGCCAGAGACTCCAACGAGGCGCCATTGGGGGCAAGTGTTTCCTGGGACCGACCCTCGATGAAATTCCGGATCGAGGGATCGGTGCTCTCGCGGATCTCGTCCGGGGTGCCGAGGAAGTAGATGCGGCCTTCCCGCAGGTAGGCGACCCGGTCGGCGATGTGGAACATGCTCTTCATGTCGTGGGTCACGACGACGGAGGTGACCTGGAACTTTCGCTGCAGCCGGCGGATGAGGTGATCGATGCTGTCCGCCACGATGGGGTCGAGGCCGGCGGTGGGTTCGTCGTAGAGGATGCACTGGGGCCGGGTGATGATGGCCCGGGCGAGGGCGACCCGTTTGCGCATGCCGCCGGAGATGTTGATGGGCATCTTCTCCATGTGGGCCTCGAGTCCCACGACTTCCAGGGCGGCCCGGACTTTTTCGAGGAGGGTATCGATGTCGCGGATGCCGCGTTCCCGCAGCGGGAAGGCGACGTTTTCCGCCACCGTCATGGAATCGAAGAGCGCGCCGTCCTGGAAGAGGACGCCCAGCTTCATGCGTACGGGACTGAGGCGGCGCTCGGACAATCCCACGATTTCCTCGCCATCGATCTGGATACTCCCCGAGTCGGGGGCGATGAGGCCGATGAGGTGCTTGAGGAGGACGCTCTTGCCCTCGCCACTCTGGCCGAGGATGACGAGGCATTCGCCCCGATGGACCTCCAGATCGACTCCCCGCAACACCGGCTGCTTGCCGAGCGACTTGTGCAGGTCGCGCACCGCGATGAAGTGGTCTTCGTCGTGGTCGGCGTTCGCCTCGGGGCTGGATGTCTGTGCGGTGGTGTCCGGCATGGATCGGGACGAGGAGGCAAGGCTCGGCTGCGGTCAGTTTCCCGAGCCGAGCGGGAAGAAATAGTTGAGCAACAGGCTGAGGAAGAAATTCGAGATCAGGATGGCGAGGCTGGAGAGGACGACCGCCGAGGTGGTGCTCTTGCCGACGCCGACCGCGCCATTGCTGGCCTTGAGGCCCTGGTGACAGGAGATGAGCACGATGAGAGCGCCGAAGACGCAGCCCTTGATCATGCCGATGCTGATGTCCTCCAGATTGGTGAAATCGACCATCTGGCGGTCGTAGTAGGCGAAGGGAACGTTGAAGCCCTGCACGGTGATCATGTAGGAGGCCGCGATACCGAATCCGGTGGCCTCGGCCACGAGCAGGGGCATGGAGAAGAACATCCCGATGGCGCGCGGCACCACCAGGTAGTCCAGCGGATGCACACCCATGGCGCGCAGGGCGTCGATCTGCTCCGTCACCTTCATGGTGCCGATTTCCGCCGCCATGGAGGCGCCGACCCGGCCCGCCACCATCAGGGCGGTGAGGACGGGGCCGAGTTCACGGCACATGGCGATCGAGACCACCGGCCCGACGCCCGATTCCAGGCCCAACTCGCTGAACTTGAAGTAGGTCTGGGCGGCGAAAACCGCCCCGGTGAAGGCACCGGTGACCACGACCACCAGCTGCGAACCGAAACCGATCGACACGATCTGGCGACCGATGAGCCCGATGCGCTTGACGCCAATCACCATCGACTTGGTCGTCTCCGCCAGCAGATTCGCCAGCTGCCCGAGGTAGCTGAGGAAGGCGAGGGCGCCTCGGCCGGTCGACTGGAAGATGTTCACCATGAGCTTGCGGAGGCGACTGACGGTTCCGGCGCCGGCAGCTTTCAGGGTAAGGGAAAGAGTGCGGCGTTCGGCATGGTAGTTGCGGCGATCGGGAAGCGCAAACCCCAGCCTCCTCCGGTCGCCGCTTTACAGGGCGCACGCCCGATGCAAGTAATGGTGCGGCGATGAACCTTCGCCGGAAGAAGAACCTCTTCGTTTTATGCCTCGCGACGAATCCATCCACAAGATCCTCCTCATCGGCTCGGGCCCCATCGTGATCGGCCAGGGTTGTGAATTCGACTACTCCGGCGTTCAGGCCTGCAAAGCCCTGCAGGAGGAAGGCTACGAGGTGGTCCTCGTGAATTCGAATCCGGCCACCATCATGACGGACCCGGAGTTCGCGGCCCGAACCTACGTCGAGCCGATCACTCCCGAAGTGGTCGAAAAGATCATCGACAAGGAGAAACCGGATGCCCTGCTGCCCACCCTGGGCGGCCAGACAGCCCTGAATACCGCGATGGACCTGGTGCGGAGCGGATACCTCGAAAAAACCGGGGTTCGGCTCATCGGCGCCAATGCCGAGGCCATCGAGAAAGGGGAGGATCGGCTCGCTTTCAAGCAGGCGATGGAAAAGATCGGGCTCGACCTGCCCCAGTCGGACGTGGCCCACAACATGGATGACGCCAATCGCATCCGCGACGAGATCGGGCGCTTTCCGCTCATCATCCGCCCCGCCTACACCCTCGGCGGAACCGGAGGCGGCATCGCCTACAATCGCGAGGAATTCGAGACCATCGTCACCCGCGGGCTCGATCTTTCTCCCGTCAACGAGGTGCTGATCGAGGAATCGCTCCTCGGTTGGAAGGAGTTCGAGATGGAGGTCATGCGCGACCGTGCCGACAATTGTGTCGTCATCTGTTCGATCGAGAACTTCGATCCCATGGGTGTCCACACCGGCGACTCCATCACCGTGGCGCCGGCCCAGACCCTGACGGACAAGGAATACCAGATGATGCGCGACGCTTCCTTCGCCGTCATCCGCGAGATCGGCGTGGAGACCGGCGGTTCCAACATCCAGTTCTCCATCAATCCCGAGAACGGGCGCATGATCGTCATCGAGATGAACCCGCGCGTCTCCCGTTCCTCGGCCCTGGCGTCGAAGGCCACCGGCTTCCCCATCGCCAAGATCGCGGCCAAACTGGCGGTGGGTTACACGCTCGACGAGATTCCCAACGACATCACTCGGGAGACCCCGGCCAGTTTCGAACCGACCATCGACTACGTGGTCACCAAGCTGCCGCGCTTCACCTTCGAGAAGTTTCCCACCGCCGACTCGGTGCTGACCACCCAGATGAAGGCCGTCGGCGAGGCCATGTCGATCGGGCGAACCTTCAAGGAATCGATGCAGAAGGCCCTCCGCTCGCTGGAGATCGGTCGCTTCGGTTTCGGCGCCGATGGCAAGGACCTGACGCCGGATCTCGACACCATCCGGCACAATCTCTCGACGCCGAACGCGGATCGGATCTTCTACATCCGCTACGCCTTTGAGGCGGGGCTTTCCCTCGAGGAAGTGCACGAACTCACCGCGATCGATCCCTGGTTTCTCCAGAACCTTCACGACCTCTGGACCGAGGAGGCCGATTTCCGCGGAGACCTGGGCGAGATCGACCTGCGGCGGGCCAAGCGCCTCGGCTACTCCGACCGCCAACTGGCCCGCCTCACCGAGACGAGCGAGGACGCGGTCCGGGCGATGCGGAAGAAGAAGGAGGTTCTGCCCACCTATCGGCTCGTCGATACCTGCGCCGCCGAGTTCGAGGCCTACACGCCCTACTACTATTCGACCTACGGAATCGAGAACGAGGCCCGCGGCGGGGAAAAGAAGAAGATCATGATCCTCGGCGGCGGCCCCAACCGGATCGGCCAGGGAATC
>JAUIGT010000324.1 GCA_030432615.1 Verrucomicrobiia bacterium | reverse complement strand
GTTCGCCGTTCACGAAATTGGCGAGCCGGCCGAAGAAGACGCCGACGGTTGACACGGTGACGAGATTGTCCCCGAGCCCGGGCCAGGAGAGCTTCGTTTTCCTGGCATAGAACCAGGTGAAGAGAACGAGACCGAGAATGCCGCCGTGGCTGGCCATGCCACCCTGGAGAAACTGGAAGAAGATCCAGGGGCGCTGGATGAACTCGTCGAAGTTGTAGAACAGCATGTAGCCGAGGCGTCCGCCGAGCATGACCCCCAGCAGGGCGCCGAAGGTGATGAAATCGGCTACCTGCTCCTCGCGCAGTTCGCTGCAGCCTTTGCGCACCAGCCACTTGAGCAGCAGGTAGGCGCAGAGGAATCCCAACACGTAGGCCAGGCCGTACCAACGAATGCCGAAGGTCTCGGTAAACCGGATCAGGAAAGGGCTCAGGTCGTGAACCCAGTGAGCGGCGACGGCGGGCGTGAGTTCGGGCACACGCGCTATCTCTCACGCGGCGATGGGGGATTCAAGCAGAAGGAAAAATCGGTGGAAACGAATTCCCCCAATTCCGGCTTTCTTAAATATTGAAATTATGGTAATTTTAATCCACCTTGCCCCTCATCGCATGAATGCCCGATTTTCCCACGGTTCGCCCGACGACGATTCTTCCGCCGATTCCGACGCGGTCTCCCCTCGAAATGGCAGCGGCCTGCTGTCGGAATTGATCGGGGTCTGCATCGCGGTCCAGGGTCGGCTCGGTCCCGGGTGTCCGCGCACGGTCTACGTCGATGCCTTGGTCCGGGAACTCCGCGAGCACGGGATTTTCGCCACCAAGCGACCGTCCGCGGGCCGTCACGGATTTTTTTCGCGCGGCAGTGGCCTGCGCGCCGCCGCCGCTGGCTCGTTCGACCTGGTGATCGAAGGAATCCTGGCGGTGGAACTCGCGGATCTCTCCGAGGCGTCGTTTCGCCGTGATCCGGCGCGGCGGTTGGACCAGTTTACCCTTCGGCTGGAGCGCCAGGGAATGGAAGCCGGGCTCCTGATCGATTTCGATCAACCCGATCCGACCAATGGCATCTGGCTGGCGCGAGCCCGCACAGAACCGGCAGACCGCCAGGATCCCCTGACGACAGGCGCAAACTGAAGAACGGATCCGGGTCCGCCCCCATTCACCAGGCCACCGGGGCGGCGGCGGATTCAGCCGCGGGCGCCTGCATGGCGGTGTCCGCCGGAGGCGCGTAGCCCATCGCCGCGGCTTCCCGGGCGGCCTTCTTGCGGGCGCAACTCGAGCAGGAGAGGCAGGAACTCAGCACGGTGGCGGAGAGGAGAGCGACCACGGCCGCGACCGACAAGGTGATGGACTTTTTCATGTGTCGAACCGTAAGAAGTAGGAAGGCGTTGTTCAAGTGGCGAAATCCGATTCCAGCAACGAGTCCCTCCGCGTCTGCCCGCTCTGCGGCCGCGAGATTCCTCCCGACCAGGAGAGCCGGCACCACCTGGTGCCCAAGTTGAAGGGAGGCAAGCACGGCCCCATCGCGGTGATGCATGCCATCTGCCACGGCAAGATCCACAGCGTGCTCAGCGAGGCGGAACTGGCCCGCCACTACGACACGGTCGAGAAACTGCTCACCCACCCCGAGATCGCCAAGTTCGTGCGCTGGGTCGCGAAACGCCCCCCGGGCTATCGCTCCAGCAACCGCCGGAAGCGATCCTGAAATCCGATCACTCCTCGATCGTCGCGGCTTCCCCGTCTCCATCGCCTCCCGCGGCGCCGGTCGGAAGATTGCCGAGGTAGCGGCTGGCCATTTCCCGGACTTTCACGATCCCCTCGGGATCGGCGGAAGGATTGCCGGTCTCGCCGGATTGCACGAAGGGATTGTTGGCGCCCCACTTTTTCCACGGACCATCCGGCACTTCGTCCTCATCGACGAATCGCCAGTCGCAGACCGCGTGTCCGCTGGAAAAGCCGAGGTAGTCGCGCACCGCGGGAGAGACGTCGAGCCCGGCACCGCCGTTGCCGCGGGTCTTGGGACGCGCTTCGCCGAAGACATACTGCCAGTCGTCGGTTTCGAACGGCCCCACGTCTTCCCACTGGGCGTAGCAGACGTCGCTGCCGCGGCGGATGGCGATCCAGCGCCCCTTGATGATCGTCTTCCCGGCCCGCTCGAATTCCCGGTCATACCAGGGAATAACGTGTCGCGCCGAGGTCTTGGTGCCGCCGCCGGACTTCAGGTCGTTGTAGGGCAGGGCGATGTAGAAAGGATTCTGCCCGGGCTCGAAATCCCTGGGACGGAAACCGTCACGCTGGTCGCGGTCGGGATCATCGAATCCCCCGAAGCTCGATTCCCAGGCGCGATCCCAGGCACTCTTGTTGTTGGGCGTGGGATTGTTCCGGGTCGGTTTCTCCCCGACCCAGAAAACAGTGGCGACGATGTCGCGCTTCCACGGATAGCGGGTGTAGCGCTTCCGGGGCCGGGTGGGAGCGAAAACTTTCGGCAGCTCGGCGTCGGCCGCGCCGTCTCCGATCGAACCCGGCAGGGCGGGCACGCCCGACAGGCCCTGGCTCGCGGTCATCAGCTTCGCGCGATCCAACTCCGCGGGGTCACGATCCCGAGAGGAGGAAGTCGATGACGATACCGCCGTCGAGAGGGGAATGCCGGAGCCGGTGGCCAGGGTCTGACCGATTGAAGGAGTCTCAGTGGTCGTCCAGCCGGCCGCGAAGATTACCGCAGAGCTGAACCACGCATAGCGTCGTGTTTCCATGTGCCACAGGTTGGGTTTCTTTGATCGAGAAGCCCCCCTTCCCTCAAAAGACATAACGAATCCCGAGTCGTGCGAGGATTCAACCCCAAAAACTCGGCTCGATCCACTGAAATTTCTTCTAAAAACGAGACAAAACCGTATCCGTCAACCAGTTCTCGTCGTCGGTCTCTGGATAATCCAGCGTGTAGTGCAGGCCCCGGCTTTCCTTGCGCCGGGCCGCGCAATCGACGATCAGCGTCGCCACTTCCACGAGGTTTCTCAGCTCCAGCAGCTCGGGCGTGACCCGGAAGTTCCAGTAAAATTCCTGCACCTCGCGCCGGAGATTCTGCAGCCGGGTGGCGGCCCGCTGCAGGCGCTTGCTGGTGCGGACGATCGAGACGTAGTCCCACATCAGGCGACGAATCTCGTCCCAGTTGTGGTAGATGACGACCAGTTCATCGACATCGGTCACGTCGCCGCTCTCCCACTCCGGCAGCAGCAGGCGCTCGGTCGCGCGATCCACGGGAAGCGTGGCGAGGATGTCGTCAAGCGCCCGACGGGAGACGACCACCCCCTCCAGCAGCGAATTGCTCGCCAACCGGTTGGCGCCATGGAGTCCCGTGCAGGCCACCTCGCCGACCGCCCACAATCCCGCCACACTGGTGGCGCCGTTGACGTCGGTGCGGACACCGCCACACTGGTAGTGCGCCGCGGGAACGACGGGGATGGGATCGACGGCGGCATCGATCCCGAGCCGCAGGCAGGTTTCGTAGATGTTGGGAAAGCGCTCGGCGATGAAATCCTTCGGCTGGTGGGTGCTGTCGAGAAAAACGCAGGGATTCCCGGTCCTCTTGATCTCGCGGTCGATGGCCCGGGCCACGATGTCGCGCGGCGCCAGCGATCCGCGCGGATCGTACTGGCTGACGAAGTCGCGCCCGTGCTTGTCGACCAGCTTGGCGCCCTCGCCGCGCATGGCCTCGGTGATGAGGAAGGACTTCACCTCGTGGTGATAGAGGCAGGTCGGGTGGAACTGGACGAACTCCATGTTCGCGATCTCCGCGCCCGCCCGCCAGGCCATGGCCACGCCGTCACCCGTCGCCACCTTGGGATTGGTGGTATAGAGATAGACCCGGCCGCTGCCGCCGGTGCAGAGAATGACCCGGTCCGAACGCAGGGTCAGCACTTCCCCGGTGTCTTCATTGAGCGCGTAGAGGCCGATGCACCGAACCGACGACGCGAAACCGAGCTTGGCGGTGGTGATGAGGTCGATGGCGAAATGATGCTCCAGGAGATCGATGTTTCCCGCCGCCCGCACCGCCGAGAGCAGCTTGGTCTCGATCTCGCGTCCGGTCGTGTCCTTCGAATGGAGGATGCGCCGCTTGGTGTGACCGCCCTCGCGCCCGAGATCGATCTCCGACTCGCCGTTCCCGTTCTCCCGCCGGTCGAACTCCACGCCCCAGGCGATCAGTTCATCGATCGCCTCCGGCCCCTCGCTCACGATGGTGCGGACCACGTCCTCCGGACAGAGCCCCGCGCCCGCATCGAGTGTGTCGGCCACGTGGCGGTCGAAGGAATCCTCCGGGCTCCGCACGCAGGCGATCCCGCCCTGGGCCCAGGACGTGTTGGCATTTTCGGCTTCCTTCTTGGTCAGGATCGCGACCGACCCATGCCGGCAGGCCCGCAAGGCGAAACTCAGTCCGGCGATCCCGCTGCCGACGACGATGAAATCGTAGCTCTTCACAACAACAAACGGCCCGGCAACTCGCTCACCCGGCGCCCGCTACGTTACGCCGCCAACAGAGATTGTCGATCAATCGCGTCTTTCCGAAAAACACCGCCAGGGCGATGAGCAGGCCGTCTTCGGCGATGGCATCGATCGGCTCCAGGGTGTCCGGATGCACGCCGGCCACGTAGTCGATCCGCGCCAGCGGCTGCGAGGCGATCCGTTCCTCGACCCGACTCAACAGGGTTGGGACCTCGACCAAACCCTGTTGAATCGACTCCCGCGCCTCGGCGAGCGATTGGGAAAGCACCACCGCCTGGGCGCGTTCGTCGTCGCCCAGGTAGGCATTGCGGGAACTCATGGCGAGGCCGTCCGGCTCGCGGACGATGGGCCCGCCGATGATCTCGATGGGAAAATCGAGGTCGCGCACCATGCGGCGAATGACGGCGAGCTGTTGGTAGTCCTTCTCCCCGAACACCGCCGCGTCAGGCTGGGTGAGGTGAAAGAGTTTGGCCACGACGGTGCAGACGCCGGGAAAGAACTGCGGCCGACTGGCGCCCTCGAGTCCCGAGGCAATGGCGGTCTCGACGATGGAGACGGACGCGTCGGGCGCATACATGGCCGGCCGCTCGGGAGTGAAGACGAGATCGCAGCCGCGCCCCTCCAGCAAGGCCAGGTCGGCCTCGAGCCGGCGCGGGTATCGGTCGAAATCCTCATGCGGCGCGAACTGGGCCGGGTTGACGAAAATGGTGGCCACCACCTCGCCGTCGTCGCCGGCCCGTTCGCGAGCGAGATCGACGAGGCTGAGGTGTCCCTCGTGAAGCGCGCCCATGGTGGGCACCAGCACGCGGGGCCGCGGCGCGGTGCGATCGCCGGCCCAGGCGCGGCATTCGTCGAGATCGGAGAGGACTTTCACAGGAGTGTTTCGAAGCAGGCGAGGGTGGCTTCCACGTTGCGGGCGACGCTGTATTTCGCGGCCACGGCGCGGTTCGTTTCCCGAGCGGCGGCGCGCCGGGCCGGCGGAAGCCAACCGGCGCAGGCTTCGACCAGTTCGCGCGACTTCAGGTCGCTGACAATGTCCCCCTGCAGTTCGGGAAAGAGATCCGCGATGCCGTTCGCGCTCGTGGTGATGACCGGCAGCCCGTGGGAAGCGGCCTCGAGACAGGCGTTGGAAAACGGGTCGTAGATCGTCGGCAGGACGAAGACATCCGCCAGTTCATAGAGCTGCGCCAGTTCCGTGGAAGCCATCGGGCCGAGGAATTCGATGATGCCGCGAACCCGAGAGCGTGGCGGCCCCCCCCGATCCTTCCCCGCCACGTAGAGTCTCACGTCGCAGCCCTGGTCCGCGAGGGCCTCGACGGCCGCCATGGCGAAGCGAAGCCCCTTCCGTTCCCAGCCGGATCCGACGAAGAGAAAGGCCACGGTTTCCTCTTCCAGCCCGTAGATTTCCCGACCGCGCCGGCGAAGCTTGCGCCGCGTTTCCGCATCGAACTCGGGCGCGTCGAATCCGTTCGGGATGACCGAGATGCAATCGGGATCGGTGCCGTAGGTCTCCGCGATCTCGGCTTTCACGAATTTCGCGTTGGCGATGATGTGCGCCCCCGACTTCGGCCCGTAGAGGGCCTCCTCGAGCCGCAGGATCTGTTCGTGCTTGAGGTTCAGCTTCCGGAACCAGGAGCGGAACTTCGCCTCGTGCCGGGCCCGGCGTTTCAGCCAAGCGGCGTGAACGCCATCGCCGGCCCGGTAGCAGTCGCAGGACCAGACGCGCTCCAGGCTGAAGAGAAAATCGCAATGCTGTTTCGGCTTCACGTCCTCCAGGGCCACCGCGAAATCACCGGGACTCCCGGCGCGATTCAGCGTCACCTGCGCCCGATCTCCCCAAGCCGCCACCGGCCATTTCCGATCGGAAAAGAGCACGCATTCGTGACCGCGCGCCTCCAGCCCGGCCGCGAAGCGAATCAGGTATCGCTCCGCGCCGCCGGTGTCGGAATAGCCGCGTCTGACCAGGCCGATTTTCATGGAAAGCGTCCGCCCGACGGCATCGGAGACGCCGATTCGGAAGCCCCGAACCTGCCATGCAGCGGCCGGATCGCCAGCCGGAATTCCACGGTCGTTTTTGCCTGAACTCAGAAGCCCGTGTTCGGAAACCAGCGACTGAAGTGATTCTCGTCCAGGCGGGTCAGCGGAATCGACAGCGGCCGGGGCACGCCTTTCTCGGCCCAGCGTTCCAGGTCCTCGCGATGCCCGAGACGGGTGAAGACCTCTAGCGCCTGCCCCGGAGCTCGATCCGGCCAGCCCTTGTGTACCTGCGGATCCCACAGCGCGATGCCGTCGGCTCCCGCCGCCAGGTAGCCGGCGGCCTTGGCGCAGAACTCCTCCGGCTTCCCGGTTTTCCACGCGATCATCATCGGACGCCACTCCGTGTCGGTGCCCTCGGTGATGCGGCGGTAGTAGTCGAGATCGATCCGGCCGGGCGTCTTCGTGAAGGAGGTGTGATAGGCGAACCACGTCACCGCGATGTCATCGACCAGCCCGAGGTCGATCCAGTTCTCGAGATCGATCCCCCAGCGCCGGTTGTCCGCCTCGGTGGAAAAGGTGCCCAGCGAAATCCGGTAGGGTTCGATTCGCCCCCGGGCCGCCGCCGTCTCGTCCAGCAACGCCCGGATCTCCCGGAGAAACCCGGTCATGATGTCCGCGCGGGTCGCGTGGATGCGCGGATCATCGTCATCGACGGGCCCGGCATCGATCCCGGCGTGCATCGCGGCGAAACGTTCGCGGAAAGCCTCCTCCCACAGCATCAGCGGCATCCCGCGATTGAAGGTGAAGCCG
>JAUIGT010000323.1 GCA_030432615.1 Verrucomicrobiia bacterium | reverse complement strand
AAGGCCGGGGTGGGAGCGACCGGAGAGGCGATGAGATCGACCTGCTCGAAGGCCCTGGCGAAATCGTCGCGGATCAGGGTGCGCACCTTCTGTGCACGCAGGTAGTAGGCGTCGTAATAGCCGGAGCTGAGGACGTAGGTGCCCAGGATGATGCGACGTTTCACTTCCTCGCCGAAGCCCTCCGCGCGGCTGCGCTTGTAGTGATCGATGAGATCCTCGGGGTCGTCGGCGCGATGCCCGTAGCGAACGCCATCGAAACGCGCCAGGTTGGCGGAGGCCTCGGCGGTGGCGATGATGTAGTAGACGGCGACCGCGTGCTCGGTGTTGGGGAGGGAAATCTCCACGGTTTCCGCGCCGAGCGACTCGAGCTGCTTCACCGCCGTCTCCACCGCTTCCCGGACCTTCGGGTCGAGGCCTTCGGCGAAGTATTCCTTGGGAAGGCCGATTTTCAGGCCCGCGACATCGCGGCCGATCGCCTCGAGGTAGTTCGGCACGGGTTCGTTCACCGAAGTCGAGTCGCGTTCGTCGTGTCCGGCGATCGCCTGGAGCAGGAGAGCGGCGTCTTCCACCGATTTCGTCACCGGACCGATCTGGTCGAGCGAAGAGGCGAAAGCCACGAGTCCGAAACGGGACACGCGCCCGTAGGTCGGCTTCAGCCCGACGACGCCGCAATGACTGGCCGGTTGACGGATGGAACCTCCGGTGTCGGAGCCGAGGGCCGCGATGGCGGTGTCGGAGGCGACGACAGCGGCGGAACCGCCCGAGGAACCGCCGGGGATGCGGTCGGTGTCCCAGGGATTGCGACAGGGTTGAAGGCCGGAGTTTTCGTTCGAGGACCCCATCGCGAACTCGTCCATGTTGGCCCGGCCGAAGGGAATCGCCCCCGCCTCGCGCAGCTTGCGGATCACGGTGGCGTCGTAGGGAGCCGTGTAGTTTCCGTGCAACATCCTCGACGCGCAGGAGCAGGGCTGCCCCTGGACGTTGATCAGGTCCTTGATGGCGATGGGCACCCCGCCGAGGGGCAGGGAAAGATCGGCCTTCCCGGCTTCGGCGAGCGCCTTGTCGAGATCGTGCGAGAGGTAGCCGCCGATGTCGCCGTCGCGCGCGTCGATGGTTTCAGCGAGCGAGCGGAGGGCGTCCGCCGGTGTCAGGTCGCCCGCGGTGTAGGCGGATCGGAGTTCGGAGATCGTGTGTTTCACGGAAACGGGATGAGCTGAAAGACGAAACGCGGGATTTCTACTCCACCACCTTGACGACCTTGAACTGGTCCTGGCTGCGTTCGGGGGCGTTGGCGAGCGCCTCGTCGGCGGAGAAACTGTGATCGAGCGCGCGATCCTCGCGGATCACGTCGAAAACCGGGCTGGCGTGGGCGGTCGGTTCGATCCCCGACACGTCCACGGATTCCAGCTGCTCGACGTGTCCGAGTACCTGGTCGAGTTGTTTCTGGAATCGCTCGGCTTCCTCATCGCTGAGCGCCAGTCGGGCAAGGTGGGCAACTTTGTGAACGTCCATGATCTTCCTGGGGAGAAAACGTCCCGCAATCTGCCGAGATCGGAGGCGGAATCAACCGGGGATCGGGTTTCGATTCAGTGCCGTAGTTTCATTTGATTCCGGTTCCGTGGATCCCTAACGAGCGGAAACCGCTGCTTTGTGGTTGTGCTCGGCAGGGGCACCTTTCAATAATCCGGTCTCCATGAATAAAGAAAATGTCGTCAACGGTTGTATACTGGTTTTTTTTGTCCTGCTCCCGTTGGGATTTATTTCCTCCCCGCTGTGGTACGAACGGGTGTATCCGATTCCCGAAAAAAGTGAACTGATCGAGCGGAAAGTCGATGGGCCTTTGGAATTCAAGCTCGTTTCCTCAGGCAACTCGATCGGGAGAATGATCTTCGCCGATGGAACTTCAATCTCATTTGGGTGGCATGACCTCGAGCGATGCCGCCTGGCCCTCGAAAGCCTCAATCGGAAGGTGATTCTCCTGGCCCCGGAGGACTCCAAGTCTGACTGGAAAGTGTGGGAGATACGGGAACTTTATGAGGATCGTCCACCAGCCTATGCGTTTTCCTACGAAGAGGTCAGGCACCTGGAGTCCCGACAGCCGTGGATGTACTTTTGGGTGGGCTGGATTTTCGCCGCCTTCCTAGCGGGGATGGTGGTGTTTGAAAGACATTATCAACGGAAGCATCGAGCCCTGGTGGAGCGGACGCTCGGAAAGGGGGAATAGGAGGGAGGGGAGATGGCTCAATGAAAATCCCGGACGGAGTGTCCGTGGGGGCGATCGGGTGGTGAACCCGATACCGATCGGAGATTTCGCGGGAGGGTCTCGATGATCTCGTCTCCTGGGCCGGTCAGGCGTAGGCCCGCGCCACTTCCTCGGCGAGGATGGCGATGCCGCGGCGGACGGTGTCTTCGCTCTGGGTGTAGCTGAGGCGGATGCATTCCTGGCGGTGAGGCCAGTCGGCGTGTTCCTCCTCGAGGCCGAAGAAGAAATACTCGCCGGGAATGATGAGAGTCTTTCGCGCCTTGAGACGCTGGTAGAGTTCGCGGGTGCTGATGGGCAGATCCTCGAACCAGAGCCAGAGGAAAAAGGCGCCCTCGCTCTTGTGGGCGCGCCAGGGAAGGTCGGCGGGGAGGGCGGATTCGAGCTGTTCGAGGGCGAAGGCGGATTTTTCCCGGTAGAAGGGGCGCACCACGTCGCGACTGAGATGGAGAATTTCCCCGCTCTCCATCAAGGGACGGGTCAGGGCCTGGCCGATGTTGTTGTTGGCGAGGCTGGCGATGGCGTTGATGGCGGAGATCTCGAGGATGATCTCCTCGCACGCGACCACGATGCCGGTGCGGGTGCCGGGCAGGCCGAGCTTGCTCAGGCTCAGGGTAAGGATGATGTGCTCGTCCCAGACGGGCTGGACATCCTCGAAGATGACGCCGGGAAAGGGAACGCCGTAGGCATTGTCGATCATGAGCGGCAGGCCGCGCTCCCTGGTGATGGCGGAAAGCTTGGCGATTTCGTCGTCGGTGAGGACGTTGCTGCTCGGATTCGTCGGGCGGGAAACGGCGATGGCGGCGATGTCGTCGGTGAGGTCGAGCCGATCGAAATCGATGTGATACTTGAAGGAGTGATCCCCGATCAGCTCGAACTTCGGCTTCCGCGCCGTGAAGAGGTCGCGGCTGACGCTCTGGTCGGCGTAGCCGATGTATTCCGGGACGAGGGGCAGCAGGACCCGGCGGTGGGAGCCGTCCTCGAAGTCGCCGGCGAAGCGATTCATGAGGAAGAAGAACGCGGTCTGGCCGCCGTTGGTGATGGCGATGTTGCGCGCGGTGATGGGCCAGCCGAATTCGCGGTTCAGCAGGGCGGCGACGGCTTCGCGGAATTTCGGGTTGCCGGCGGGCTGATCGTAGTCGGCGAGAACGGAATCGAAATTCGCCTCGTCGGCCAGCAGCTCCCGCATTCGCTGGCGCCAGACGGCCTGGATTTCGGGGACGTGGCCGGGGTTTCCCCCTCCCATCATCAGCATCTCGCCGCGGCCGGTGGTCATGGCCTCGCCGAGGTCGTCCATCAGTTCCAGGATTCCGCTGCGGCGGGTCAGGTTGCGGGCGAAGATGGACTTGGGCCAGGGGGCGTCGGGTGAGGGGGAAGCGGGCACGAATTCACTGTGCCGGCAAAGGCCCGCGAGGCAAGCGAATCGGGGACGTATGACGCCCGCGCTGATTCAGCGCTCGATCACCTGGTAGCCATCGGTCCGCAGCACGATGACGCCGTCGGTCGAGGCGGGACGCACGAAACTGGCCCCGGCGCTGAGGGTGGGGGGACCACCCGCCAAGACGAGGCCGCCCTGGCTGGCATCCCAGGTCGCAGAGGTCGCCCGGGCGATCTCGACGCCGCCGTCGGACGCGCGTTTCTCGACTTTCAGGTCGCTGCCTTCGGCGACGAAGGCTTCGACGCGAGATTCTTCCTCGGCGCCGAGGCGGGACAACTCGAGCCGGTCCGCCCGCAAGGTGAACTCGGGGTGCCGCAGGATGACGCCTCCCTCGTAGACGAGTCGATCGGGGGATACCTGGAGAATCTTCTCGGCGGAGACGGAGAACCGGGCCAGCAAGTCCTCGCTGGCGGGATCCGTGGTCGTCTGGTTCGAACCGAACACCAGATCGCCGGAACCGGGAAGGCTTCCCGCAAGATCGGGAAGGGTGATGGAGGCGCCGAGGTCGGCGGCGGCGGGTTCGGGCTTGCGGGAATTCGGGCCGGTCGAGTCCGAAGGGACCGCGATCGCCGTAAGCGGTCGGCTGACCAGTTGGAAGGTCTGCTCGCTGCGCGTCTCCCGATTCACGGAATGCCGGGACAGGAACAGGCCGACGAGTCCGAAGGCGAGAATCACGGCGGCTGCCAACTGCATCCATTCGCGGGCGGAAGTCCGCCGCCGCGATCGTGGCAGGGTGGATGCCGGCAGATCGACGACCCGCGTGGCCACCGGCCGATCCACGGTGCGGGCGCGGACGGCGGCGAGGAGGGACTCGTCATCCGCCGAGCCGAGCCGGGCGTGCTCGCGCAGCAGGGCGTCGGTGAGTGCCTGTTCGGCGTCGCCGGGGGGCGGATTCTGTTCGGAAGGAGAAGTCATGACGGCAGGTCGTCTTCTCCGGTGATTGCATTCCGGGCGCCGGATTGTGACGCGAGATTCATCTTTTTCTCCACGCAATCGCGGAGCAGGTCGCGGGCGCGCTGGAGGCGCTTGCGAATGGCGGCGGGCGCGATGCCGAGCCGTTCGGCGGCTTCCTCGCTGGTTTCGCCCCGGTAGTAGCAGGCCTCCACCGCTTCCCCGAGGGTGTCGGGAAGGCGCTTGAGGCACTGGTCGAGGGCGTCGAACGGGGTGCTGTTGCGGGCGATGCGCCGCGCCTGCCAGTCGGCCACGGTGGCGTCGATGAGGGAAAGGTCGTCCTCGGGAATCTCCGGCCGGGAATGCTTGCGCCGCCATTCCCGCCACTTGTTGCGCACGATCCCGCGCATCCAGGCGGCGAAGTCGCGGGTGACGTCGAAGGTCTCGATCTTCTCGTAGGCGACCACGAAGGCGTCCTGGACGACTTCCCGGGCGGTGTGAGTGTCGCGGGTCAGGGCCAGGGCGTAGACCAGCAGTTCCCGGTGGTGGGTGCGGACGAGTTCGGAGAAACCGTCCGGATCGCGGGGATCGGGGCTGGGTGAATCGGTCGTGATGGCCTTGGCCGACATTCGGGGTTCGTTCGAAATTCGTTGCGGGTTTCGAAGTGAAATGTGACAGAAAATCCGGGTGACGGCCACTCCCGGCTTCACTCGGGCAATTTCCCGAGGAGAGTGAAGTCCATCATGGTGGTCAGGACGGTGTCGAATTCCATCGACCAGAGATCGTTGTGACCCGATTCCGGCAGGGGGACGAAGGCTTTGTCCGGGCCCGGGTGCAGGGAGAAGAGTTTCTCCCCGTGGGAAAACGAGATCACCTCGTCCTTCTCGCCATGAAAGAGCAGCAGGGGGATGGTGACGTTCGGCATGCGTTTCAGGTTCGGAAACCGGTCGCCGGGAAACAACGGCACCGGCATGGCGACCCGAAAGGCGGAGAGGAAAGGGGAGATCAGCACGAGGCCACGGAGATCGGCACGCTTTTCGGCCAACCAGACGGCAGGGCCGCCACCGACGGATTGGCCGACGAGGACGATGCGTTCCGCCCCGATGTCGCGGGTGTCGGTGAGGTGGCGTAGAGCGGCGGAGATCGCCTCGTAGCAGCCGTCCTCGGTGGCGCGACCGGAGCTCTGGCCGTAGCCGGGATAGTCGATGGCCAGGACGCCGACGCCCTGCTCGGAAAAGATTCGGAGCAGCGGTTCGAGGTTGCCGAGGTCCTCGGCGTTCCCGTGGGTCCACAGGAGGACCGGTGCCCGGTCGTCGGGGGGCGGATACCAGAAGGTGGCGGGTCGGCTATCTCCGCTCTCATCGAGCGGAATCATTTCCAGTGCCGGGTGGTCGGCGTCGTAGGAGGGGCGCGGCGGAACGAAGATGAGTCGGTCGGCGAAGAACACGGCGAAAACGAGGAGGCTGCCGTAGATGATTCCCGCCGACTTGAAAGGACGGCGCCAACTCCATTCACCGAGCAGCCGCCGTCGCCATGGCGAGGGTGGCTTCACCCGGCGTCGGCATCGGTGAACGTTTCCACGCGGAAGCGCTCGATCTTCAGCCGCTCGTCGGGACGCAGGCCCGCCTGGCGGCGGATGGCGGCCAGTTGCTTGTCCACGGTGTTGAGTTCGGGGACGTTCGGCAACATGACGCCGTGGACGCCTCGCTTGGTGGCGGTGAGTACGACCCCGTAGATCTCGGGATCGAGTTCGATGATCGACTCGACGCGCTCCAGCGGAC
Organism: Verrucomicrobiia bacterium; assembly: GCA_030432615.1. Taxonomy (GTDB): domain Bacteria; phylum Verrucomicrobiota; class Verrucomicrobiia; order Verrucomicrobiales; family DEV007; genus JAEUHH01. The sequence continues at coordinate 950 of JAUIGT010000323.1, read as the reverse complement.
CGAGGACGCTGACCTCGACGTCGAGCCGGTTGAGGGCGCGACGATCCTTGACCGGGCCGCGTTCCTCGGTGCCGGCCGCGGCCCCGATGGCGTGCTGGCGGGTCTCCTCGATCACGTTTTCCGACTCCGGGGTGACCGAGCCGGATCGGCCGCGGATCTCGCCGCTCTTCTTGTCGCGGAGGGTCACGAAAACGCCCGCCTGGCTGGCCAGGTAGCCTTCCGGTTCTGGTGGGGCTTCCTTGGGTGGCTTGCCGGTGACGTGCTCGATGATCGCGGCGCGAGCCACGGTGGGCAGGACTTCTCCCCCGGCTTCATCGCCGGGGGCCCCGATCGATGAGGAAGATGGCTGCGACATGGCGGATAGGGTTGCGGTTATGGGGCCGGAATGATCCAAGAAGCCGGAAGAGCGAGGTCGTCAGGCGGCCTTCCGCGGCACCGGGTCGAATCGGCAATCACGAAGACGCGAGCGCCTTCTCCCTGCCAAGCCCTTGGGCAAACATAAGCGAAAATCGCCGCTTACTCCAAGTCCGAATATTTTTTATGTGAACCGCGGGCTTTTTCGACCGGGTATTTGGCGGCGTTCTTCTCGAGCTTGGTCTCCATCGCCGCGAGAAGATCGATGTCGAGATTGTCCGCCAGCTCGGCGAGGTAGATGGCGATGTCGGCCATTTCCTCGGCGATTTCGCGGCGCGCTTCCGGGTCGCGGGTATGGGCTTCGCTTTCCTCGAAACTTCGCCACTGGAAGTGCTCCAGCAATTCCGCCGCCTCCAGCGAGATCGAGATGGCGAGGTTCTTGGGATTGTGAAACTGCATCCAATCGCGCTCGTCGCGAAACTTCCGGATGCGGGCCTGGAGTTCGGAAAGCGGGACGGACATCGATGGATGGGAAGGAAAAGACTGCGGGACTCGCTCACTCGGCGTAACACATCACCTTTCCATCCGTGGTCGCG
>JAUIGT010000322.1 GCA_030432615.1 Verrucomicrobiia bacterium | reverse complement strand
GGTGGCCTCGGCGACGCGGGATTCGAGCCATTCTTCCTGGGCGACCTGGCCGGCGAGGAGTTCGTGGATTTCGTCGCGGCTCAGACCAAGGGCTTCGCGCCGCAGGGCGTAGCTCTCTTCGTCGGGAAACTGGGCCTCGAAGGCCTCGACGCGCGCGGCGACGGCGTCGGGATCGGGCTGGAAGCCGTCGGCCTCGGCATACTGACGGACGAGGGTATCGTCGATGAGTTGCTGGAGGGCGACGCGGCGGGCGATGTTCAGGGAACGCGGGGAGAGTTCGGCGGGCGTCTTTCCCCGGCGAAAGAGGTAGACAGCGGTGGCCTGGTCGAGCTGGGCGCGGGTGAGAGGCTCGCCGTTGACGGTGGCGACCCAGCCGTTTTCCAGGGCGCGCTGGAGGGAATAGCTGGTGAAGGCTTTCCTGCTGTCGATCCGCTGGCGCAGGGGGCCGCGGAACCAGTAGAGATCGCCGACGAGGTAGAGGATGACGACGGCGTAAAGCAACGCCCGCCAGGGGAATCGGGCGGGCGTCGGAGTCGTCGGGGTCACGAGGCCTGGGAGCGGTGGGTGTTTTCCCCGGAGAAAGCAGAAATCAGCCGGCGACGGGGACGTGGAGGGCGTCGGTGTCGCGCAGGCCGAGGCTGGCGTAGATCTCGCGGGTCGCGGCGGACTGGTTCAGCGTGTAGAAATGGATGCCGGCGACGTCGTTCTCGAGCAGGTCGAGGCATTGCTCGGTGGCGTAGTGGACGCCGACACGCTCGACGGCCTCGGGATCATCGCCGGCGCGATTGATGGCCTTCAGCAGCTTGGCGGGAAAGCGGGCGCCGGCGGCCAGCTCGGCCATGCGGGCCATTCCCTTGGCGGAAACGATGGGCATGATCCCGGCGATGATGGGCACGTGGATGCCGGCCAGTTCGCAGCGGTCGCGGAAGTCGTAGAAATCGGCATTGCTGAAGAAGAGTTGGGTCACGATGTAGTCGGCACCGGCATCGACCTTGGCCTTGAGGTGATCCATCTCGAGTAGCCGGTTGGGCGTGCCGGGATGGCCCTCGGGAAATCCGGCGACGCCGATGCCGAATCCGCGGGGATCGGGATGGATCCCGCTCTCGTTGATCTTCTTGAGGAAGGCGACGAGGTCGGCGGCGTGGCGAAAGGCGTCCTGGGAGCGATCCCAGTCGGCCCGGTCACGGGGAGGATCGCCGCCGAGGGCGAGGATGTTGCTGACGCCGGCCTGGGCGTAGCGCTCGACGATGGAGCGGATCTCGTCTTCCTGGTGGCAGACGCAGGTGAGGTGCGGGACGGGATCGAGCGAGGTGGTTTCCTTGATCCGGACGACGAGATCGTGGGTCAGCTCACGGGTGGAGCCACCAGCCCCGTAGGTCACGCTGACGAACGAGGGCTTGTAGTGCTCCAGTTCCGCGATGGTCCGGTAGAGCGCCTCCGAGGCTTTCTCCGTTTTCGGAGGAAAAAACTCGAACGAGATGGTCGTTCGGTAGCTCTGAAGTATATCCTGGATGTGCATAATCGGCGGGGCCGGATCGTCAGTAGGGAAAGCCGCTACCGTTTCATCGTTCGGCTCCGCCTTCAACGGCTTTTCCCGTCATGTCCCCTCCGGACCGGCGGGAGAAAATGGGATGCGGATTCGTTGACAAGACCGGAACGCGGCGTAGCGTACTCACGCGACCGCGCCATGCGAACCGGTGGCGCCGCTCGTAAACCCCCCCAGAAAATGGCAAGAAACCGAACCAACTCGGAAACTGCCCGATGCCCCCTGACCCGCGTGGTCGGGGCGAATGAACATGGAATCATCGCCCTCTCGAGCCGGGAGCTCGAGGTCGGGTCGTCCTTTGCTCTCGGGCTTCATGTAAACCTTCCCGACTCGCGACAGAGCGAGTTCGTCAGCGCTGAAACCATGGTGGTGGCCTGCCTCCCCGAGGTCGATAGCGACGGTCGCCCGGTCTTTCGCGTGGCACTGCATTTCAGCGAAATCAGTTGGAGTGATCGCGACCTGCTGGAGCTGATGGCCTACGACGAGGGCCTGCTGGCGCCGCGCCACACGCAACCGTCGCCGCTCGACCTCGCGGGAAGAAACCGCCTCAGCGAAGCGATCGCGTCGATCTCGTTGAACTGACGTTCTTTTTTCCGGGCGCGCCTGTCGCGTCGAACGGGAACGAGCGAGCCTCGATTTTCGGGGAGCTACGGAACTCGCCCCTCCAGTACTCCCGATGCCGGGGAAATAGGAAACCCGTTCCCGGTCAGGCCTTCGCCAGCCCGAAGGCTTCGTGCACCGCCTGGGCGGCGGTGTCGATCTGGTCCTCGGCGACCGTGACGGTGATCTTGATCTCCGAGGTGGAGATCATCTGGATGTTGACTCCGGCGGCGGACAGGGTCTCGAACATTTCCGCGGCCACGCCGGCGTGCGACCGCATCCCGATGCCGACCACGCTGAGCTTGGCGATGCCGTCCTCGGCCTCCATGGTCACGTGATCGCCGAGTTCGGCGAGAACCGGTTTCAGGACGCTCTCCGCCTTGGCGAGATCGGCTTTGTTGAGGGTGAACGAGATGTCGGTGATCCCGGTCTTCGACACGTTCTGGACGATCATGTCGATGATGACGTTGGCCTGGGCGACGGGGCCGAAGATCTTGCTCGCGGTGCCGGGATGATCCCCGACTCCGGTGATGGTGACCTTGGCCTGGTCGCGTTCGAGGCTGACGCCGCGGATGACGACGGATTCCATGCTCATGGTTTCTTCGCGGACGAGGGTTCCGGGATTGTCGTTGAGGCTGCTGCGCACCTCGAAGCGCACGCCGAATTTCTTGGCAAACTCGACCGAGCGCGACTGCATCACCTTCGTGCCGCTGCTGGCCATTTCCAACAGTTCATCGTAGCTGATCTCGTCGAGCTTCCTGGCATCGGCCACCACGCGGGGATCGCAGGTGTAGACGCCATCCACGTCGGTGAAAATCTGGCAGAGGTCGGCATCGATGGCCGCGGCCATGGCGATGGCCGTCAGGTCGGACCCGCCCCGGCCGAGAGTGGTGATGCGGCCCTCCGGCGTGCGGCCCTGGAAGCCGGCGAGGATGACGATGTTGCCCTCGTCGAGAAAGCGGTGCACCTCGCTTGGGGTGATGTTGGAAATGCGCGCCTTGGTGTGGACACCGTCGGTCTCGATCCCCGCCTGGGCGCCGGTCAGCGACACCGCCTTGCCGCCCATCGCGTTGATGGCCATGGCGGTGAGAGCGATGGTCGTCTGTTCGCCGGTGGCCAGCAGCACGTCCATCTCCCGCTCCGTCGGGCAATGATCGGGGCCGGTGACGTCGGAGGCCAGCTCGATGAGTCGGTTGGTGACGCCCGCCATCGCCGAGACCACGGCCACGACCCGATGACCCTGGTTGTGGTAGTCGAGGATGCGCCCGGCCACGTTGCGGATGCGCTCGGCCGTGCCGACCGAGGTGCCGCCGTATTTCTGGACGATGAGGCTCACGAGTGGGGAGAGGGGAGAAATAGACGCGAGGAGATCGCGGGCGGCACTAATGCCGCAACTTCGGGAAAAGTCGAGGGCCGGGCGGAGATTTTCCCGGGCCCCCCGGGGTGGCCCGACCCTACTTCATCGGCGAAAAATCCGTCGGCTTCAGCAGCAGCGACTGGACGCCGCCCTTGATCAGCAGCGGTCCGTCGGCTTCGGATTTCGTGCGGGCCTTCTGCCAATCGGGGTCGATGCGGAAGGACTCGAAGGAGGTGTCGCGGGCGCGGGCATCCTTGTGGGCGAGCAGGTAGACGAGCGTGTTCGCCGCGCCTTCCTGGTCCGGGGCGAGGTGAAGGTAGATCAGGTTGGTCATGCCGTGCTTGCCGAACAGGTCGATGGTGTGGTCGCGGAAGCGGGCGTCGAGATCGGGCAGCTTTCCCTCGTTGGTGGTGTAGCGGCGCAGCTCGAAGAGTCGCTCCGGCTGCCGTGTTTCGATTTCCAGTTCGGGCGACCAGGCGGTCGGAACCAGGAAGACGCTGTCCACCTTGCGGATGAGTTTCCCGTTCCGGGTCGATTCGGCGTAGGCGGCTTTCCACTCCGGGTCATCCTTGAAGGCTTTCCAGCTGGTGTCGCGAGCCTCCCTGTCGGGATATCCGAGGAGGTAGACGAGGATCTGCTCCTCGTTGCTGACCGGGACCCAGTAGCCCACATTGGTCATGCCGTGCTTCTCGAAAAGCGCGACGGTGTGCTCGCGAAAGCGTTTCAGCAGGGGTTCGAGCTTGCCGGGATTGGCGTAGTAGGTGCGGAGTTCGAAGACCTGGGTTTTCTCGCCATCGGCGGCGAAGCTGGCGCGCTCGCCGACGGTGGCGAGCAGGGCAAAGACGGCGAGGCAGGACGTCCAGAAGCGATTCATGTCCGGACGATACCGGGACGCCTCGCACTCGTCAACGGACACGGAGACGTCCGTGCCAGGAAGGAAGATGGCGGCTCCCTTTCGGTTGGCCGGATTTTCCGCCGGCAGGCCGGCCGGACGCGCGGTATCAAACCCGACCACGAGGTCAGGGGTGGGGTGGAGGGATGACCCCGGATCAGGCGTGAGCCGCGCGCCGGCCGATTTTTTCCAGCCAGCGGAAAAGGAAAGCCGCCCCGACCGCGAGCACGATCCACCAGACGATGTCCGGCACGTGGGTGACGTCGGCGAGACGCACCTTGCCGAGAGCGCCGACGCCGATGACGTGTTCGCTGAGCCAGGGATAGCTGAAGGCGTAGACGATGCCTCCGACGATCATGCCGAAAAAGCCGACCAAGGCATGGAGACTGCCGGTGGCGATGGCCGCCACCCCGGTTCCGGGGCAGTAGCCATACAGCACCATCCCGACGCCGAAGAGGGCGCCGCCTAAAATCAGGGCGAGGACGTTGGCATCCTTGATATGCCAGCCCTCGAGCCAGCCGAAGTTCATCATCGCGAAGACGCCGATGCCGCCGACCACGATGGCGGTGAGCATGACCTTCAGCACCGTCAGGTCGCGGAACCGGAACAGGTTCACGATGACGTTGTATTGGGTCACCCGGCCCTTGTTCAGCAGGATGCCGAAAAGTGTGCCGAAGACGGCGGCCAGGATCAGTCCGGCGGTGGAACTGGTGGAAACGGGGAGATTCATCGGATCAAAGAGGGTTGAGTCGGAAAGGAAAGAGGGTTCGATCGACGGGAAGACCCGGTCGCTGTTACTCGGTGGCGCCGGGTTTCCGGAACAGGAGCCGGGAGGTGACGATGCCCGACGCGAAGAGGACGGCGAAGAACAGCCATCCCGATACCGCCAGTTGCAGGGTGCCGGAGATGCCGTGTCCGCTGGTACAGCCACCGGCGAGGCGGGCGCCGAAGAGGAGGATCATGCCGCCGAAAAAGGCCGCCAGCATGCGCTTGGCGGTGCCTGGGCCATGGTGGGCGGCCCAGACGCTGGGCACTTTTTCCCAGCGGAAGGTCCTCCCGAGGATGGCGCTGAGTCCGGCGCCGACGGCGGTAAAGAGGAGGAACACCGTGCTGTAACCGAACTTGGGCGTGGTGCCGGCCCAGTAGGCGTTTCCGATCATCGCTTCCCAACCGGTCACCAGGCTGGTGGCGCAGCCGGAGAACTTGGAGATTTCCGTGGACATGCCGAGGGGCTTGTTGACCACGAGGAAAACGAGCCAGCTCAGGATGCCGATCCCCGCGCCGACGGCGTAAGGACTCCAGGAGGGAGCACGGAGCGAGAGGGAGGGTTTCGCATCGTTCATGAAACCACTAAATCGCTACATAGCGATATGGTCAACAACTAATTTCTTGCGTCTTTTCCCGTTCGCTGGCATGCTCACGGAGTGGCACGGATGGACGTTGATCGGGTAATTTGGTTTGCCAGTGAAGCGCGCCGAGTGTCGCCACCTGAGTCGTGTTCGTATCGTCTTCTCTTCCAGCTCCACGCGACTCGCCGTTCCCAGCCCCATGTCTGAAAAACCAAATCGGGAAAGCCTTTCCAGAGTCGCGGAGATGTTCCGGGTCTTCTCGGAGCCCACGCGGCTGGCGATCCTCCAACTCCTGAAAGAAAGGCCCTACTCGGTCAACGAACTCGTCGAGCAACTGGAAACTTCTCAGGCCAATGTCTCCAAGCAGCTCAAGACGCTCTACGAAGCCGATCTCCTGTTTCGCGAGCAACGGGGAAACCAGGTCTTCTACTCGATCAAGGAACAGATGGTCTACGATCTCTGTGAACTCGTCTGCGACAAGCTCAATCGCTCGGCTCGCGCGAGCGCGGAAGTCCATTACCAGATCTGAGTTCGGCGTGACTTGGCGAGGCCTGTTCGGCGGCTTGGTCGTGTTCGGGCTCCATTCACCGGCTTGGGCTCACCGAGGTGCGGCCGGATTCGGCTTCGATATCGAGGGACAGCCCGGTAGTCACGCCTATGGGGTCACCATGGCGGTGCTCATCGGGTTCATGATCTGTTCCCTCCTGGGCGCGCTTTTCTATTTCCGCTGGCGGGCGGCCCATCCGCTGTCCGAACCGGACTCGGTGCGAACGGCTTTGGACGAGGAGGAACCGGGACGCGGAGAAGGCTCGGCGGGAAGAGACGGGCAGGGGAAAGTCCATCGGGAATCCGGGACTTGGGAACGCCCGGCGGACTGGTGGAAAGGCGAGACCGGAGACGACGACGTTTCCGGCAAAACCCGGTGAGGTGGAAAGATCGCCGGTCCCGTCATCGTGTTGCAACGCGGGCTGGCCATCGCTCGCGGGACCGGGGTAGGATCGTGGAAAACCGCGATCTTCCTCCCATGCCAGACTCCAGCAATTCACTCTCTTCCTCTTCCTCGCAACGACCCCTCTCCCGTCGCAATTTCGTCCGCTCGGGGGCCTCGGCCGCGTCCCTTGCCGCGATGACCCATGCCTGGATTCCCGGGAATGTCCACGCGGCGCCGGGGAACCGACTCAAGCTCGGGCTCGTCGGTTGCGGTGGCCGCGGGACCGGGGCCGCGGCGCAGGCGATGAATGCCGATGACGGAGTCGACCTGGTGGCCGTGTGCGATGTGCAGCGTTCCCAGGGAGAGCAGGCGGTCGAGATTCTGGAGAAGCAGAAGGAAGGCCGGGTCAAGGTGACGCCGGACCGCATTTTCACCGGTTTCGAGGATTACAAGCAGGTCATCGCCGAGTCGGATGTGGTCATCCTCGCGACCTCGCCCGGTTTCCGCCCGCAGCATTTCGAAGAAGCCGTGCGCCAGGGGAAGCATGTCTTCATGGAAAAGCCGGTCGCTTCCGATGTCGCGGGCATCAGGCGCGTGCTCGAAGCCGCCAAGGTGGCGAAGGAAAAGAACCTCAAGGTCGGGGTCGGTC
>JAUIGT010000321.1 GCA_030432615.1 Verrucomicrobiia bacterium | reverse complement strand
TACATGAAGGAGTTTCCCTTTCGCGATTTTGGGGTGGCGCCGGTGAAGAAGACCTACCACGCCATTTTCGCGGGTAAGGCCAAGGAAGAGATTCAGGAGATCCACGCGATTCTCAGAAAACAGCAGGAAAAGGACAAAGGCTGGTTCGATACCTTCTGCGACTACTACTGGGCATTGTTGCAACCGCTCGTGAGCGCGGGAGCCGCGGCTGGGAAGGCCTGGCGGGATTCCAAATCGGTGACGGGCATGCTCTGGGACGGAGGCTCGGCCGTGCTCTACGGGATCGCTTGCTCCGTCCTCCAGGCGATGGTCTTCGCCATCAAGGGGATCGTCAATGTCGTCAAGTGGCTCCTCGATGCGGCCATTCACCGGCTGGAGATTCCGGCTCGTTACGTCAGCAATTTTCCGTCGAGGAGAGCGCGAGAGGCCGGCATTGCCGCGGCCCGGGATCGGGGCAAGATTCCGGAAAGCTTCTTCTCCCGGGAGGAAAAGGATCAACTCCTCGCCGATTTTTTCCGGAAGGTGCGACCGGACAGCGGCGAGCATGGGGGGCGAGTGGTTACGCGGGAGAATCGCAAGTCGCAGGCGGATCAGATCAGCGGGAGCGCTATCGAGCAGGTTCGGAGCCGGAGGGACGCCGATCAGTCCTCGATGGGGGATTTCTTCCAGGAGTTGCTGCGGAACGCCTTGGATCCGGGCCGAATTCCGGAAGTGTTGGAGAATCCCTCCACCGGCACGCGCCAAAGCCTCCGGGAAATCTGGAACGCGGTGACGGAGAACGTGGCCGCCTACGAGCGGGCCCTGAAGCCGCCGGAACCGTTTCAGTCCCTTGAGGAAAACAAGGACAATCGCGTGCGGGAGTCACTCAAGGCCTATGCGGTGAACATGTATTACGAAGCGGTCAAGGTGGCCGGCGAAGCGAGGGACTTGCAGTATTCGTGGGGCAATATCGACAATTACCTGAAACTTCTCGGAGGAACCTGTGCCCAGTTGAGCCGCATCCTCGCCTTCGGATTGTCCAAGTCCGCCACAACCAGATTGCTGGCGATGAAAGTGCGGTGGTGGGCCGAGGTCGCGGACAACCTGACTTCGCTGGTTCGCGTTCTGCTCGCGGAGTGCGCGCTGAAACCGAATGTGGATGCCTTTGCCTACGACCTAGTGGCCTATCAGGGGCTGGCGTGGGAGGTCCTCGTGGAGAACCGGCGCACCGAGGCGGAACTTCGCGAACTGTGCACCCCGGAAGTTTCCGAGGCTACCCCGACGAAATACCAGGAGGGGATCTACCAGACCCCGCACGTAAGATGACCACCTACGACCCCAGTCAATGGCCGGATTTCCCGGAAGAGGAAGACACGCTGCCGACGGAGCTTGCGGGCATCGAAGCCTTGCGGGGAGAAAGTGGGGAGGAATCGTTGGAGGCTCTCCTGGAGGGAGGCGGAAGCGAGTTTTTTCCTGATGATTCCAAGGTGGGCGGAGACTTGGAAGGAATCAGGATTTCGTCTGTGGTCTCCGCAGTGAGGCGAGTCCAGACCCTGGTCGATGCCGTCGGACAAGGCGTGATAGAAAGGCGCGGGAAAACCCGATGTCCAGGTTGCGGTGCGATGGTTTCCGAGGGAGCCAGGTTTTGCGGCGCTTGCGGGGCTGCGATGAAGGCGGAAGCGCCTCCGGACGAACCTCGGTGTCCGTCCTGCGGTGCCTCGATCCGGCCCGGAGTGAATTTCTGCGGCAGTTGTGGTCAGCCCGTGGCGCATTCAACTTGACGGGAGGAACGGTTCGAAACATGGCGACGATTTCCGAATTCTGTCCAAACTGCGGCGCGCCGCGAGCGGCGGATTCTCGTTTCTGCGGGGCCTGCGGTCAGGCCTTCGTGGAAGCGACAAGGGTCCCCCGAGCGTCGGCGGAATCACCACGTCGGAAGGCAGGAGGTGAAGTAGCCAACTGGTCGGTGGTCGTGGGCGCGGACGTTCCCGATACCGTCGTCAGAGAAGCCGTCGCTTCGGTTGCGTCGTCGGCTCCCTCGAAAAAGATCGGGCGAGCGCGATCCCAATCGGCTCCGGTGACGCCAGGCGCTCCCTTGGGAAAATCGACCGTTTGGGTAGCGCTGACCCAGATGGCCGACTTGGTGACCCAGTCAATGGCCTCGGTGGGAACCTCCTACACCAGCGAACGGTTGATGCTGGCGTCTGCCACCGCCGTGCTGGCGGTGACTCTGAGAAAGCGACCTAGGCTCCGACAGTGGCTTGTCCGTCTGGGGACACTCGGCATCGGGTTGCTGCAGGGCGGCTCTCTGGCAGCCGTCTTGAAATCGTTCGCCGGCGATCCTCAACAACTTGCCAGCCTGGCTCCGAACCTGGCCGCGCAGGTGATGTCCCTGTTGGCCATCCTAAAGCTCTTCAAGGCCGCGGGTCACCGGCGATGAACCGGGGGGTGGAAGAGGCAAGGGTAGCGAGGGGCGCGGCGGATCCCCGAGGGCATCGGTCAATGGCGGCTTTTTTTCCGGCAAGATCTGCGGCGACCAGAGTCCGGAGATCGGGTTAGATTGACAATAATTCTCCGACTTTGCGGAGAATTCCGAGCGCAAGACGATCGGTTTTTCGGGATCCTGTTTTGGTTGGTGCCGTGCAAACCATGACTCGTGGAGCAAGAGACGTTTTCAGGGAGGGACCAAGGCGCCCCCTCCACCTGCCGTGTTGCTTTCTACCGGGCGCCCAAAGGCGGGAGCCACGTTGAGAGTCCACCCCCCGGAATCTCATGTCATCCTCTCGATTCTGTGAGCAATGTGGCGGGGCCCTTCGCGAAGGGATGAAGTTCTGTGAGTCCTGCGGGGCTTCGAGCGAGCGATTCTCCGGGGCGATTCAGCGGACTGCGGAGGAAGCAGGGAGATCCGGGAAGAACCGGGAGCCACGCCGGAGCGAAGGCGAGGGCGGTGACGGTTTCCGATCTTTTTTTCGTTTCCCGAGGCTCGGTCTGGTGATTGCGAGTACGGTCGTGGCGCTGGGTCTCCTCTTCGTCGCGGTATACCGCCTCGGGCGGGTGGCCGGCGGGGCTTCTGCCGGGGCCGGAACGCCTGCATCGCCGCCTCCGAATCCGGCGGGAATGGAGGTCGTCAGTACAGGTCCCGAGGGAGAATCGGCTGCGGCGTCTCGGCCCTTCGGTCCTGCTGCCCCGGTTTCGATGCCGGGGGTAGATTCGACTTCCCCGGATTCGATCGTTGCCGGGCCGGTGGACGAGGCCCTCGGACCGAATCTCGTCGTGGGCGGCACCTTCGCCTCCGACCCTCCGGAGGAGGTCATGGGGGACGGCGTGCGGGTGGACGGACCGGACGGGAGGGGCGCGTGGCGCATGACAGGTCCGGATGACCAGGGAGTCTCCTTTCGCCTGGAGCCCACGCCGGGACACGGACTGCTGCGCATCTCCTGGAGGATGATCGTGCCGCCGGTCATCGTGACCTTCGACGAGGCGGTGGGCGGGGTGCAGATGCGTGCCCGACTCATCGATCGGCACGGGGCTTCGGCTGTCGCCGACCAGGTCGTCAAACCCACCCAGGAAATGCGCGAAGTCGCCGTGACCCTGGAGGACTCGGGAACGGGCCCATACACGCTCTGGATCGAGGCGACCGGCTACACCAACATGATCTTCCTCGATGATGTCGAAGTCCGCGCGATCACCGGGGAGCCCGGCTCCGCGCCGAGCTCCTCCCTGCCGTCCAAGCCGTCCGCCGGCGATGATCGACTCGCCCCGGTTCCGGCGCCGACGGGGCAGGAAACGGTGGAGGAGTGGTTCACGAGGCAGCCGTTCATGACGGAACTGGCGGAGCAGCTGCCCGCGGGCGTGACACTCGAGGTATTCTCGGCCGAGATGGCGGGGAGCGACGCACACCTTGCGGTCGAGGTTCGGGAAAACCACGCGGCGGGGTCCGGATTCGATCCCGGCGAGGCGCCGCGTTGGGGGATCTTCCAAGTCAGCAAGGACTTGAAAACGATCTTCTACCTGAGTCCGGTGACGAACCGGCCCGAACCAGTCGAAGTGTTCATGGCCGAGGGGAAGCTGCGGGTGGCCGCCCTCACTCGCCCCGGGACCGGGCTGCCCGGCGCGGAGGGCGAGACCGAACTGGAACGCTGGGTCCGGAAGCAGGACTGGTTTCGGAAACTGGAAGGCGCGATTCCGGAGGGAATCACCCTGCGTATCCTTCCGCGGGAGGACGGCTTCGAGGGCTGGACGGAGTTCGAGATCCGCGAACATCATTCGCGCGAATCGGGATTCGATCCCGATGCGGCTCCCCTGGTGGGTCTGTTCGAGGTGTCGCCCACGAGGGACGGCATCGGTTGGTACGATCCCGTCAGTACCGAATGGCAGCCGATCGAGGATTTCCTGGCGAGTCGAGGTCTCAGCGGCACTCCCCAATGAAAAGGTCGAAATGGAAGAAAAGGAGCAAAGAGGCGAGCTGGTGGCTCCGCTTGTTGATCCTCTTTTTGGCAGGACTCTCTGGGGTTCGGTCCCAGGAGATTTCTCAGGCAGAAGCGGATGAGATCTTCCGGCAGTGGTTGTTCAAGCCGGGGGAAACCAGTCAACGCGACCGCGCGAATCGAATTCCGGCGACCAAGTTCGAGTGGGGGCCGGTTCCGGAGGGAGTGGAGATCCAGGCACACGGAGATCCACGGGAGCCCGATCACTTGGGGTTGTTCGCGGTGACTCTCAAGCGTCCTCTTACCGGCCCTTATCAGGGGCAGTTCGCCTATGGAGAATGGCAGATCGAAGTGCGAAAAGCGCCGCGGGCGAGGTTTGATGAAGCGGAGCGTGAAATCTCTTTTCTTCGTCAGATCCCGAAGGGAGTTCCCGGCAAAGTTGATTATAACACCGGGGAGTGGATCGAATGGGAGGGCGGGGAGATCTTTCAGGCTTTCGAGGATCGCCTTGACGACGGAAGTTTCTTTGGCCTTGGCGGGGTCCACAGGACATACGGATGGACCAAGAGGGCGTGGAACATGGCTCGGGGAACAGAACTGTGGACACTGTCTCATGTCTACTGGCTGCAGACCCAGGGTGATCAAGGGGTCTTCATTCGGGCGCAGCTGGAGCTGGAGAACTTGATCACTCCCCCACCATTCAATGTTGATACGGAAAGAAGAAGGTTTGAGTCGTTTCTGAACACCTTTCAATTCCCGACTTCGGTGGGAGGTCAGATCCCATCCTTCGAGGATACCAACTGGGTCACCTCGGTGGGCACCGGTGCGGCGGGCGCGGCAGGCCTCGCGGCGGTGGCCCGGATTCTGGCGACCCGCTGGCGGAATCGACGGAAGCCGACAAAGGGCGAGGGAGAGGATGATGACGAGGAGGACGAGGAAGAAGACGAGGACAAGGTCATCGGGCACATCCTCCAACTCAGTGTCGATCGGCTGGACCTGAAAATTGGGGAACCGCAGGAGGTCGTTGTTCGAACATACGAAGTGAATCCGAAGGGCGCCTACCATCTGGCGAAGAGCGCCAACTGCACCCTTGGGGTGCCAAGTGACTGGGCGGGCGTGCTCTCCATTACCCCTGATCAGGGGGGCGCGGACGTTCGGGCAAGATTTCAGCTTCGTGCTTTTCCCGAGTCGAAGGAGACTTCGGTGACGGTCACGACCAGCACGGGAACCGGGAGCCACTCGGCCACGATCCACTTGTCGGCGCCGTTGAAGCCCTCGTTGGAGTGTGATCCCGAGCAGGTGGAACTGGCGGCGGGTTCTGGAGAAACCGTCAGCCTCACGGCGTGGGTGGAGAATGCCGGGACCGGGGATTGGGAATTCTCCGCGGAATTCGAAAAGAAGGACGCTCCCATTTCGGTGTGCCTGGAGGAGACGGAGAAGCCCTTTGCCCGCTACGTCGTGCTCACGGACAACACGCCGCCCGGCGGAGCCCGGCCCCTGCAGTCGCAGGTCGCCTATCGCCTGATCGTCAAGGCGACTCCGCCAGAACCTGTCGGCGATGACGAAGAGTCGGTGCCGTTGGAGCGTCACCTCACCATCATTCTGGTCTGGGAGGGCTTGTTTCTCGTGCGGGTGGGACAGGAGCGAGACGAACGTTGGCACGTCAAGGCGAACGAGAAAACCGGGGTGGCGACCCAATTGGAATTCCACGCGGTCAAGTTCGGAGCGGACGGACGAGTCGAGAAGAATCCGGAGGCGCTCGGCTTGGGCAATCTGGAACTTGGATTGAGTGAATCGGCCACGAAGAGACACGAGAACCTCTGCGAGGCGGCGGGCCTCAATATCGCCTTCGAGAGTTTTCCGCCCAGCAACCTGGTGCTGGCTCGCTACGCGGCTGCGGCGGAGCACGCCATTCCCGGCGACGGAAGGCCGGTCCCGCTTCCGTATCGGGCGTGGTTGTCGGGTGAAGACGAGGAGAAGTTCTCGGTGGCGATTCCGCTCTGCGTCGATCCGCTCGATACCAGCCCCTTCAGCAAGGCATGGCAGTTGGAACTCGATCGCTGTCGCAGGATCGTCAACGAGTTCGTGCCCGCCGGTCACCGGGCGAAGTTCCATCAGCTCATCGATCAGCGGAAGAACGTCCTCGGGGCCGAGGGACTCTACGAACTGCGGCGCAAGATCTGGTCGATCGCCTACCAGTTCATCCTCGCGGAGGGGGCCGAGGGCTACCAGAATGAGGCGCTCTGGGCGGATCGGGTGGTGACCCTGCTGGAGTGGACGCAATGGGGCGCCGACATGGCCTTCGGCGCGGTATCGGGCGCGGCGCTGGGCCCCTATGCGCCGTTCGCGCAGCTGCTGAAAGGGCAGGTCACTTCCTACCTGGTGGCCTATGCGGAAGGAACGACCCCAGAATCCTGGTTCGACGCGAGTTGGAACCAGATGAAGTCCACCTTCGAAGGCAAGCTGATCGATCTCGACACCCTCGAAGGGCTGGGGACGAAGAACAAGGCCATTCTCTGGGCGGTCTTCTGCACCTATTACTTCGCGAAGGGAATCTGGTATGAGAAGAAATCGATCACCGATGCGGCCCTCGATACCTTGCGCGAGGTGAGAGATGAGCTGCTGGCGGGTTTTTTCGGATCCCGACTCAAGTCGGTATCGAGCGGGGAGAGAGGGGCTACCAAGGGAGGAGAAGGCGAAGCGCAGAAGGGTAAGGGCGAAGACGAGGGGCGGACCAAGGGAGAGGAAGGCGAAGCGCAGAAGGGTAAGGGCGAAGACGAGGGGCGGACCAAGGGAGAGGAAGGCGAAGCGCAGAAGGGTAAGAGTGCAGACGAGGGGCGGACCAAGGGAGGAGAAGGCGAAGCGCAGAAGGGTAAGGACGAAGACGAGGGGCGGACCAAGGGAGAGGAAGGCGAAGCGCAGAAGGGTA
>JAUIGT010000320.1 GCA_030432615.1 Verrucomicrobiia bacterium | reverse complement strand
GCTCACCGGGAGCGCCTACCTGAAGGAGCCCTGGGGAGTGAGCGAGAGCTACGGCATTTCCGATCCCGAATACCGCGGCGTGCTCAAGGTGGAACCGGAGAAACTCTACCTCTTGGCCCGGGCCGCTCTCGCGCGCGACCTGCAGTTCACCGCACACGCCGTCGGCGACGCCGCGGTGGAGACGCTGGTGAACGCCTACGTCCGCATCGCCGAAAACGATTTCCCGGTGCGCGACAAGCGCCCCTGCGTGACCCATTGCAATTTCATGTCGCCCGACGCCATCGCCAAGATGGCCGAGCACGGAATCGTGGCCGACCTCCAGCCGGCCTGGCTCTACCTCGACGGCAGCACCCTGACCCATCATTTCGGGGAGGAAAGGCTCACCTGGTTCCAACCCTACGGCACCCTGTTCGAGAAAGGGGTCGTCGTGGGCGGAGGCTCCGACCACATGCAGAAGATCGGCGGTCTCCGCGCCATCAATCCCTACGACCCCTTCCTCGGCATGTGGATCGCCCTCACCCGCACCGCCCGCCGCATGGACGCCCCGCTGAACCCGGCCCAGTTGATCGACCGGGAACAGGTCCTCCGCCTCTACACCATCAACAACGCCCACCTCACCTTCGAGGAAAAGGAGAAGGGCTCCCTCGAACCCGGAAAGCTCGCCGACTTCATCGTGATCGATCGCGACTTCCTCGACTGCCCGATCGACGAGATTCGCGACATCCGGGTCCGCCAGACCTGGCTCGGCGGGCGCAAGGTCTACGATCGCGAGGAGGACGGCGGGACGCCCGCCGCAGAGTAGGATCGTTCCGCCCTCGTCTTTTTCGGGAAGCACCCCCACCCCCTATTTCCAGCCGCGATCACCGAAACCCGACCACCTCGAACGCCCCCAGGACCTCGTAGTCCTTGGCGTTGTTGGTGATGATTTTCGTCACCTTCGCTTGGCGAAACGACGCGGAGAGGAGGGTGTCGAGAAGGCGCTTCCTCCCGAGTTGATCCTGCCGGAGCCAGGTGAAGAAGTCGGACACGCCATTGCCATCCGGAAACACGCGCACCACTTCCGCGGCCAGACGCCAGTTCTCCGCCCGCGAGGATCGCGTCGGTGACGACCCGAGGCACCGGCATTCTCCTCGGACCGGCCACGATGTGGATAAACTCCGCTTGGGTCCGCGGCGCGAGCGCGAAATGATGCTCCCCGCCCAGCAAGTCCCGCAGAAGCCGATTCGCTGCGGCGTGAAACGGATGACCGACGATTTCACAGGCCACCAGGAAATCGGTATCGACGCCGCAGGTCATCCCGCCGCCTGTTCGTCCAACATTTCGCCGAGGAGGTCGTCCTCTCCGGTGATGGGCTCGATCGCCCCGCCCACGCTCGTCGGTCGACGATCCCGCAGGCTCGTCCCGTCGGTTCATGTGTTGTTACCGATCCACCTTCGCCGCGTAAGCCCGGAACTCCTCGTAAACGGACTCGGATACATTTGCCGTGCCCCCCTTGCCCATCATCGGGTGCGCTCGATGGCATACTCGGCGGTGTGAGGAGGTGATTCGAATCGCAAAAGGGTCGTACCTCCGAGCTCTGCCTTTTGAATCGCGAGAGGTTTCCCTTCCCAATCCGTCACCGTGACTTGATCCGCGGGCCACGATCTCGGCGGGGCGAACTCCATCGTCAGGGGCTGGTCATACAGCGCGGGGTCGGTCTGGCAGGTTAGCCGGAAGCTGAATCGATGTTCGTCGGTGCCCAGGAGGGTTACCGATGACCGATCGCGTTCGGTCTGGTACTTGTGGATGTCGGCCATGCCGGCGATCCACAGTTCCCCTTCGTGTTCCTTCACGATGTCCAGCACCGAGCGAAAGTTCGCCTCGCTGGTGCTCAGATTTTCCCCGATGTAGTGGTAGTGGACTCGAAACCAAAGCCCGCGTTCGAGGTGTTGCCCGAGCATGCGCCGAAAGTTCTCGACCCGGTTGCCGTAGCTGTCGTCCATCCCGGTCGAGTTCCTCGAGGCATCAAACAGGTGATACTTCTGGAGGAAGTGGCGCAGGGTATGAGTGGTTTCCCATCGGGTTCCTCCGCCGAGGTTCAGCGCCGTGAGCTTGCTCTTTTCCGGCGATAGATTCCAGATGACTTCCGCCGCCTCTTCAATCTCGGCCTCCATCTCCGCATCGCTGGTCGCGCCCCGATGGTGCGCCGTATGATTGGCCAACTCCTGATCACCCTGGCGGGCTACCGATTCCCACTCGGCCTGGTGGTCTTCAAAGCTCGAACGCCTGCGGCTATTCGGTTCACGTTTGCCCGGATTGATCATGAAGGTGCCTCGATAGCCATACTCGCGGAGCAGGGGTATGGCCACGGACAGATGGGTGGGATGGGAATCGTCAAAACGCAAACTGAGGGCCGCTTTCCTGCCCTGGGGCCAGCGGGCGATGGATAGGCTCGAACCCAACACGGGATCGATGATCTGGCGTTCCTTCTCGGAGGAAACCTTTGGCCAGCCTCCGGGAGGTTCCACGGCCTGCACGAAGTAGGACCCCGGAATCGCGGGCACCGGGATCGACAGCTCGTGCCATTCGATCCCATTGCGACGAACTATCATTGCCTCACCCCGGGAGTCACGCACCTCGACGTCTTCGATGGGCCATGCGTTGCGCCCGGTGATCGGCAGTTTCACGCGGAGGTGGAGACTTTCCGTGTTCGCTCCGGGATCGATGTCGATCCTCAGTTTGAATCTCTCAACGGCTTGCAGCCGCATCGATGCGGCCCCGCGTTCCTCTTCAAAGGTCGCGACGACCCCCTCCAGTTCGGCTCCATACCCGGTTGCCACCAGGTGGGCGAAGCAAGCGAGCAAGCAGGCGGAGAATCGGAGTTTTCGTTGCATGGCGCTTCCTGGATGAATCCTTGGGAGAGGAAATCTTACATCTGTAATCCAAGCAACCGAAAAGTAGCACTCGGCAACGCGGCGCTTGGCTTGACCAGCGTTCGGTCTGGCGAGCCCCTTTACCGTCCGCGCCCCCGGCAACCCGCACGCTCAACGACTCGGCCGCACCAACAACACCCGATCCATCCACGCGCCGTTGGCCTGCGTCGATCCCTTCACGTAGGCGGGGCCCTGCAGTTTCAGCGAGATCCAGGCATCCCACTCGTTGCCCGCGGGATCATCGGGATCGTGGAGGCGATCGACATTCACCCCGAGCCGGCCTCCTTCGAGCGCCCACACCATCGTGCCCTCCTGCACGGTGATGCGCCCGAGGGAGTAGAGGTGATACTTGCCGTCTTGCGGAGTCTCCTCCGGCGCGATCTCGAGGGTGACCTTGTCGTCCAGGCGCCTCCCGATGCCCGTTCCGAAGACGAGTGGCTTGCGATGTTGTTCGGCGGCGCTGGTCTCCGCGGCGGTTCCGCCTTCCTCGGCCCGCTGGATGCGGTCGCGAACGGTGAAGGTCACGGTCATGCCTCCGACGGCTTCGGGATCGGGCACGAAGACCTGGCGCGGGGCGATCTGGGAGAAGGTCAGCCAGTTGAAATCGGCGACGTCGACCGGTGCCCGGTCGCGGAATTGCTCCGGCAACTGCGGGTCGCGGAAAAGGCCGAGCATGCGCTCCAACATTTTGCCGTCGGCGTTGAAGGAGTTCTTGTCCTGCGTGTAGATCCGCGAGTAGCGCGAGCCGACCAGGGCCTTCCAGCCGCGTTCGTAGCGCCGGATCACCGTCTCGCGATCGAACGGCAGCGCCCCTTTCCGCTCCAGCCAGGGCCACAAGTAGAGCAGCGCGCCGTCGAGGGTGAACCGCTCCACCGCGATGTGTCCCGCCTCCGCACTGTCGGGATCGACGGCGGCCTCGGCCCGGTCGAAGAGCGCCTGGGAGGTCTCGAAGAATTCCCGATCGAGGTAGCCCAGTTTGTGCGGCTCGTCGCGCAGCTTCTTGAACTGGGCGTCGGCGTTGATGCGTTCGCGCTGGTAGCGGAGGTATTCGCGCATCGGTTCGGCGGCCCGGCCGAAGTAGCCGCCCATGAAGGTCTCGATCAACGGCTCGACGGGTTGATGCGGGTCGACGAGGAGCTGATACCCGAGCCAGAACTTGAGCGGAATGAACTGCTGAGCGGCGTCCATGTAGTCGGCCGTTTCACAGAAAAAACTCTCCGCGCCCTGGTCGGCGAAGAGCCGGATGTCCTTGGCGACGCAATCGATCATCGCGTAGGGAGTCGGGAAATACTTGTAGAAGCCCAACGCCGTCCAGTAGTCATCGCCGATGGCGAGGCGCGGGGCGACCTTCCCCCACCCCGTGATCTCGGCGTAGTTTTCCGCGTTCAGCGGATCTTCGAGCGGACGAATCCCATCGACCTTGCTGTAGACGTCGCACCAGCCGACGAGCACGTTGTCGCGCGGCCGAAGGTGCTTCGGCGGTGTCGAGGTCAGGTTGTAGGCCAGCGTACCGACGAGGACTTCCGGGTAGTCCTCCGCAATGTCCTCGGCGACCGCATTGAGAAACGCGATGAGAGGACCGCTCTCACCGCCTTCGCGCGTGGCAATGGCCTGGCAGTCGTCGCACTCGCAGTGGGCGCGGTAGACGTCGTTCTGCGTGATCCAGTAGGCCTTCGGCGGAGCGACCCCGGCGGCGCCCGCTTCGGCGCGGTCGGCCTCGATGAACCCGCGCAGCTTCGCGATGGTCAATCGCAACACGTCCGGATGCGTCAGGCAGAGCTGACCCGGCCCCGCGCCGGTCAGGGCCGGAACGCGTTTCCCGTTCACCAGCGAGAAATATTCCGGATGCGTCTCGAACCATTCCTCCCCACTGACGAAGGTCGAAAAACTGTGAATGCTCGTGCGCGGGCTCGCCACACGGCTGAACGCGCCTTTCGGGAAAAAGGCATCCGCGGCGCGCCCTCCAAAGTCGTAGCGGAAGTTCTTGTTCCGGACCAGGAAGAGCCAGTGGTCATCGGGCGATCCGGTCGGCGAATGCAGCTGGCGCTGCCAGAAATGCGGCTTGTCCCGAACATCGATCGCCGGGATCTGGAGCGTGGGTGTCGTCGGGATCACCTCGGTCCTGCGATCCAGCCAATGGCAGCCGACGAAGTCTTCCAGGAATTCGTAGACCGCATACATCGTCCCGCGCGGCCGCCCGCCCGTCAGGATGAGATCATCGCCGACCGTGCGGATCACCCATTCCTCCTCGCCGAGTGTTTCGAAGTCGATCCCGTTTTCCTTCGCGAACTCCGTCCAGCCGACGTGAATGCGTTTTCCCTCCGCGGTAGTGACGATGGGAAAGTCCGCGCCAGTCACGCGTTCGAGAAACAGCGCCAGTTCCCCGGTCGCGAACTTCTCGGGCTCGGTCGCTTCCGCAGATTGGACGATCTGGTAACCCGTCGCGCCGTCCCGGGCCAGCTCGAGCTGGGCGTCCGCTGTCGCCGGGAGGACGAAGGCCAGGAGGAAAAGGAGTGTTCTTGTCATGAATCGAGTTGCAAAGGATCTGAATCTTCGCTGAAGGATTCCGATCGCATCAATCCATGATGCGGGGGTTGTATTGACGCGGTCCGGCCCGGTATCCGCGGTAGGATTCCTCGTCCGGCTCGTCTTGCGTGTAGAGGAAGACCTCGGTCGCCGTCGGATCCCAGAGGACGAGTTCTTCGCGGGCGTCGCCGCAGAGATCGGCGGCAATGGCGTGGTGGAATCCCATTCGATGCACCTCGCCCCCGTTGGGTGGAGGCAGACCGGGAAGAGGCGCGCCCTGGCCGGTCTCCAGGTTCCACAGCCAGCCCCCGTTGTAGAGCAAGGCAGCGCGATCCGGCCCATTCCAATAGACCGGCTCCATGCCGACGTTGGTCGGGGAAGGATTGAGTTCGAGACGACTGACGACGGCATTGTCCTCGCTGCCGACCACGATCAGGTCCGGCGTGTGCCCCCGATGGCGCAGGGCCATCTCCGGCCCCGGCAAATCGTCGCGCAGGTTCGCGACGCGCACCTCCTGACCGTGGGGAACCTCTCCTTCCCCCAAGGCCATGACCGCGTTTCCTCGGGCATCCATGACATGACCAAGACCCGAGCAAATGGCGCGCATTTTTCCGCGATCCCATTCCGCGATGGCGACGGAATCCATGTTGTCACCGAGCCGGCGTTCCCAGAGCGGACTGCCGTCGTCATCCAGCAGGAAGTAGCCGGCGTTGACCTCGTCGCAACCATCCCCGTCGATGTCGCCGACCGACGGGATGTAGGCCGGGCAGCGGCTGTAATCGACCCACTCGGTTTGATAGGTCCACAGCACCTTCAGCTCATCGGTGAACGCGACGTGGGTGTCTCCGAGTTTCACCACGAAATCCCGCGGCCGATCGGTCCCGCGAAAGTTGGCGACGAGGATCCGTTGATGCACCCAGTTCGCCGTCCGCCGGCCCATGGACAGGGATTCGTCCTTCTCGCGACAACGGCGTTGCGTGATCTCTTTCGGTGCGGCCTGCCGAAGGACTGTGCCCGTTTTGCCGTCACGAACCTGCACCACGATGTCGGCCAGCGACTGCCAGTCGGCGGCGGTTTCGGTGCGTGGTTCATGCCAGAAACAGATCACCTCCGCGGCGCCGTCGCCGTCGAGATCGTGAATCACCACCGAGCCCGGCCGAACCGGATGGGTGCCTCCGCCGCCGGTGCTCCAGAGCATCTCGCCATCCATGTCGAAGGCCCCGAGAAAGCACGGTTTGAATCCGCCGACCGCCGGTCCCGACGGACCGCTGTGCCGACTGCGATAGACGAGAAAGTCGCAGCACCCATCCCCGTCCAGGTCCCCGATGCGAAGATCGCCGCCGAAGGTGTGCCCGTCCTCGGTCACGAGGTAGTCCTCGGGAATTTCGATACGCTGGAAAAGCAAGGCCTGGGGAGCCGGTTCGGCATTCGCACCCGGGGAAGAGTCTCCCAGGAAGCCGGACAGAACCACGCCGGCGAAAAGCAGCGAAACGGAAAGACGGAGGGGTGGTCGACTCATCATTATTCCCCGCCATCAGAGACGATCCCCACCTTCTCCGCCATGCCGCAATCGGGGGAGGCTTCGGCGGAAGCGGAGGCAGAACGAGGATGATGACCATCACCAATCGCTCTCGCCTGTCGCACCCCCTGATGTTTTTTCTTTCAGTTTCTGAAACTCGTACAGAGAGAGCGCGCGATGGAGTGAATGATGCTTTTCCGTCCCAGTGACAGAATCCGCGAATGAGAACTGACTCGGATTTCCGTGATCGCCCTGGGATCGGAATGATATGGGACGGGTCCCCAAAACAAACCACCCGGATTTTCATCACAGCCGCGAAGCGGCGAAAGCATGTAGCTGCGGGCGACAGCCCGCAGTTGCCATCCCCCATGCGTAGCAG
>JAUIGT010000319.1 GCA_030432615.1 Verrucomicrobiia bacterium | reverse complement strand
GTCTATCTCTGCTGCATGGCCCGCCAGGTCCGCCTGCAGCCGCGCCCAGTCCACCCCCGCCTTGCGCGCGGCGGCTTTCAGCGCCTTTTCATCCAGCGGGCCCTTGGCGCGCATCAGCGCATCGTGCAGCGTATCCCCGCCATGAAGCGTCGGCCTTTCGAGCGCACCCGCAGCATCGCGCGCGAAGATCACTTCCCGAAACATCGCCTCCTTGTCGCCGAAGTGCTGGTAGAGCGTTCGTGTCGCAACGCCGGCACCGCGAGCGATGTCGACCAGCGACGTGCCGGCATAGCCATGCGTAACGAACAGCTCGGTTGCCACTTCCATGACGCGTTCCTTGCGCCGTTCAAGTTCTGCGGCGGTTGGCCGGCCGGCCTGGTTGCCGCGTTTCTTGCTGCGCGGTTTCCTGTTCGAACCTGCCGGGGACTTTGCTGCCATCTGTCAAATACCTCCAGGGGCAATTCAGCGCATCGCGATCGCAAAGGAAAGCCCTGCTGACGCGGTTTTCCGGTGTCATCAAGAAATAAATTGAAGCGCGTAGACGCTTGCATCCTTGAGTGCGAACCGCAGCCGCACCGGCCGCCCGGCGAGGAGCCCGAGGTCCTCCCGGCCCTGCCAGGAGACGACCCGGCCGATCTCGTTGCCGGTGTAGAAAAACAGTCTCCCCGCTCGAACGTCGCCGCTCTTTCCCCCGATCCCGAGATGTTCGCCGATGGCCCGCGGATCGCCGTCGCGCCCTCGCGAGACGAGGTAGCCGGTGACCGGACGAGCCCCGGTGGGAAACGCGTTCCAGAACCAGAACTCCACGCTCCATGCGTCTCCGAGTTCAGGAAGCTCCGCCGTGAGTCGACCGCCCGCGAAATGGAGGGCCCGATTCTCCCGTTCCCCGGAAAACGGCGACGGCGACTCGGGTGAGGTCGAGATCGCTCCGCCCTCGCGCTGCACCCCGGGAAGGTGGAAGGCCACCCCGTTCTCGATCCTGGCCCGGAATCCGGAATCCGAGGTCGCCGCATCGCGGACCGTCGGGCCGCGGAAATCCTCCAGCCGCCAGTAGGCGACCGGATCGGATTCCATCACCGCTTTCGCATAGGGTCCAAGCCCGTCGTCGAGAGGGCGGCGTTTCTTTCCGCTGACCTGCTCGAGCAGACCAAGCAACGTCTCGACGATCTTCGGTTCGGCCTCCACCTCGAGACCCGCGGTCCGCGCCGGCCAGGTGGTGTAGCCACCGAGGGCATGCTGTTCCGGTGGCGGGATGTAGCCCTCCGCTCCGTTCGCCAGTTCGAGGTGAAAGGTCGCGTCCAGCGGGCTCTGCGCCTTCAGTTGCAGGCCGGTGATCCCGTAGACCTCGTTCGGGAGCGCGGTCAGGGCGAGGTCGCCGATCCGGAGGGCTTGGAGCACCACCTCGCTCTCGGGATTCTCGGCGATCCAGAGCGCCTGCTCGGCATAGACCTCCGGCTGGTTCTTCGGACGCCGCTCCGCTTCCGGCCGCGATCTCCGCCCTTCATCGATGGGCCGGGCCCACGCCAAACGTTCTTCGGAGGGCACCCGACGACCGAGACGGAGCCGCGTTTCCGCCATCGCCAGGTCCAGACCGGCTCGGTGTTCGATCGTCTTCCTTGCCGCCAGAGCCCGTTCTGCCAGTCCTTCTGCATAGGTGGTCCGATCGAGATCGCTCCGCTTCGGCCGGCTGTAGTCCATCCAGTGCAGATCGCCGCTGGTGCCCTGGGAAACGATGCCGACCACCTCGCCTCCGCCGAGGGCCGTTTCCAGGCGCTCGGCCATTTCCCCGAAATAATCCGCCGAAAAACCGGCCCCCGACCCGAAGTAGTGCATGGAAAAATTCGCCAGCACCGCGATCGGGGACTCGTCCTTCGCGGACACCACACTGAAAACGAACAACTCGGGATCCACCGGACCGGCGGGACCGGTGGTGTCGGGATTCTCGTAGCCGGGATGCATCATCGCCCGCACCGAGCGCTCTCCGAAGGGATCGCCGCGCAGCTTGTCCGAGCGATAGATCCAGCGACGACAATGGGTGAACTCCGGCGCATCGATCGAGGCCCAACCCGCCTTGGCCGGGGTCAGTTTCGCGTGGGCGGCCGCGATTCCCTCCGCCACCCGGGGCACCAGGAAGGCCGTGTAGTCCTCGTCCCGCCGAGTGCCGAGGCACTGGTTCATGGCACTCGGCGCCGAATGGGTGTGGGTCGCGGAAATCAGGATCCGGTTCCGGGCAATCCCGGTGGCCTCGGTGACACGTTCCTTGATGGCGTCGCAGACATCCGTCGGCAACATGCAGGAATCGACCACCGCCAGGGCGATCGTTTCCCGCCCATCGGCCATGACCAGGCAGCGCGCATGCAGGGGATCGTCCGTCCGGCTCCAGATCGCTTCGAGGAATCCCCCGTTGCGGATGGCGGGCAATTTCGGCGGCGACACGTCCACCACCGCCGCCCCGGCCCGAAAGCCAGTTTCTTCGGCGCGCAAGTCGATCGCGGGCAGGCCGGCGAGAACGAGAAAAAACGCGAGGCAGGTTTTCATGAGCGGTGGCCGGCAAGCGAGGCCAAGTCCTCTCCTTCGAGGAAATCCGCCTCCTGGAAATCGGTGACTTCTTCCAGCCAGCGCCCGCGGACGAACTCCTGATGGGCCGGATGTTCGTTGTAGCCGTCGTAGTCGGCCTGCGTCGCGAAACGCATGGTGATGCCGAAGGAGTGGGGATGCTTCGGGCTGACCTGTCGCCGGATGGCGAAATCGCGGACGCCCGGGAGCGATGCCAGTTCCGCCGCCGCGACGAGAAAGGCGTGCTCCTCCGCCGAGCCCAGCGGATGTTTCAGGGAAAAAGTGACGGTGTGTTCGATCATCGTTGCTTCGAGTCGGCGGTCGGTCGCTGGGGTGGATCCGCCCAGCGCCGGACCTGGGTGGCACGGAAATCGACATCGGTGTCGTTGCCGGGCGAATCCCGATCGGTGCGGGTGGCTCCACGCCCCACCAGTTCGGCGAATTCCTTTTCCATCCGGGCGACCCGG
Organism: Verrucomicrobiia bacterium; assembly: GCA_030432615.1. GTDB lineage: Bacteria > Verrucomicrobiota > Verrucomicrobiia > Verrucomicrobiales > DEV007 > JAEUHH01. Next base: position 4,319 of record JAUIGT010000319.1, on the reverse strand, counting down.
TCCGGATGCCGGCTGGCAAGATTCTCGGTCTCGCCCGGGTCGTCACCGAGATGATACAGCTCCGCCACCGTCGGCTTCCCCCGCGAGGGTTCCAGCTTCGCCTCCGCCATCCGGTAGACCAGTTTCCAGGGACCGTCGCGCCAAGCGAACTCGCCCATGTTGGAATGACTCACCAGGCTCGTGCGTCCGTCGGCGTTCCCTTCTCCCAGCAGATCGGGAAGAAAGCTCAGGGAGTCCTCGGCTCCGGTCTTCGGCAGCGGTTCCCCGACGATCTCCGCGCAGGTGGCGAAGAGGTCGGTCAACGACACCAACCGGTCGCTGGTGCTCTCCGGCTCGATTCGCCCCGGCCAACGCGCCACCAGCGGAACCCGATGCCCTCCCTCCCAGATGTCGCCCTTGTGCCCGCGCCAGGGACCACTGGGATGATGCCCGGCCGCAACCAGGTCGTCCCACCCGGTGTAGTGGGAATGCCCGTTGTCGGCGGTGAAGATCACCAGGGTGTTCTCCGCGATGCCCACCTCGTCGATCGCTTTCAGCACTTCGCCCACCGACCAGTCCGTCTCCATGAGAAAATCGGCGATCGGCGCGATACCGCTCCTGCCTCGGAATGCCTCCGAAGGCGTCACCGGCTCGTGCGGCGACGTCTGGGAAAAATAGAGGAAGAAAGGCTCGTCCCGCTTCGCCTGCTCGCGGATATGGCCCACCGCCCGGCGGGTGATCTCCGGAAGCACATCCTGAAGACTCCAGCCAGGAGCGGAGGGGCATCCCTCGAAGGCCTTCGGCAGCACGATGCCCTCCTCGGGATCGATCGCGTAGGGCTCGGTCGGCTGAACCACCACGCGATCGTTCTCGATCCAGGTGAAGGGCGGCAGGTTCGGCAGGTCCACCCCGAAGAACGCGTCGAATCCACGATCGACCGGGCCATCGTCGATGCGTTGGGTGAAATCCCACCCCAGGTTCTTCTGCCCGTTCTTCACCTCCGTCATCCGACTCGGCTGCGGTCCCGGCCAGCTCCAGCCGAGGTGCCACTTGCCGATGCAGGCGGTGTGGTAGCCGTTCTCACCCAGGTAACCGGGCAGCGTCGGGCGATCCGGGGCGATCAACGGCGGCTCGTAGGCGGCGACCACCCACTCCTGGAGCCGGGTCCGCCAGCAATAGCGCCCCGTCAGCAGGCCGTAGCGGGTCGGCGAACATACCGCCGAGGGACTGTGGGCATCGGTGAAACTCATTCCCTCGCGCACGAGACGGTCGAGGTGAGGTGTCGGTATGGGGTGCTCCGGAAAATGCGCCTGGATGTCCCCCACCCCGAAGTCGTCGGCGAGGATGACGACGATGTTCGGTCGGTCCGAGGCGTGACCGATCCCGGCCGCCGGGAAAATTCCGAGAACCAGGGAGGCGAACAGGAGGAGTCGGACCATGCGGATCGGGGATCGGTTTCGTTTCTATACCAGCCAGTCTCGAACCACGCGCCCGTGCACGTCGGTGAGCCGATGATCGCGTCCCCCGTGCCGGAAGGTCAAGGTTTCATGATCGATCCCGAGCTGGTGCAGCACCGTGGCGTGGACATCGTGGATATCGACGGCGTTCTCGACCACCGAATTGCCGAACTCGTCGGTCTCGCCGTAGGCGGTCCCGCCCTTGAATCCGCCTCCGGCGAGGAAGATCGAGTAGCCGTTCACGTGGTGATCCCGTCCGCAGCCCTCCTTCACCCGGGGAGTGTGCGGGGTGCGTCCCATTTCCCCGGCCCAGATCACGATGGTCTCGTCGAGGAGCCCCCGCTGTTCCAGGTCGATGATCAGGGCGGCAACGGATCGGTCGGTGATGCGGGCGTTCTTCTCGTGATTGGTCTTCAACTGCCCGTGCTGGTCCCAGGGGGAATTGTTGCCGTCGAAACTGGGACAGGTGATCTCGACGAAGCGCACGCCGGCCTCGACCAGTCGCCTCGCCCGCAGGGCCTGGGTAGCGTAGAAACGCTGGTGTTCGTCCTCGGAGCCGAGGCCGTAGAGTTGGCGGATGTGCTCGGGCTCGCCCCCGATGTCGGCGACGGAGGGAACCTCGGCCTGCATCCGGTAGGCGGTCTCGTAATTGGCGATGGCGCCCTCGATGGGGTTGGCATCCGAAACCCGCGCGGCAAAGGCGCTGTCCTGTTCGGCGAGGAGGGCGAGCTTGCGCCGCTGCAAGACCGCCGGGTCGGAGGGCTGGATGTTGTCCACCGGCACACCCTTCGCCCGGATCATGGTCGCCTGGTGCGAGGCGGGCAGGTAGGAACTGCCGAAGTTCTCCAGCCCGCCGTTGGGCACCCAGTCGTTGTTGAGGACGACATAGCCGGGCAGGTTGGCGTTCTCGGAACCGAGCCCGTAGGAAACCCAGGCGCCGAGGCTGGGCGCCTGCCCCAGGATGCGACCGGTGTGCAGGAGGAGATTCTGTTGCCCGTGGAGCGGAAGCTGACCGACCATCGATCGCACCACGCAGAGCTTGTCGGCGACTCCGGCAAGGTGTGGAAAGAGGTCGCTCACCCACAGCCCGCTTTGACCGCGCCGGCGAAACTCCCACGGGCTTCCCAGCCAGACGCGGTTGGCGTTCGACTGCGAGCGGGTCGAGACGGCCGATTCCCCGATCTTCTCTCCCTCGTGCTTCGCCAGCATCGGCTTGGGATCGAAGGTATCGACATGACTCGGCCCGCCGTCCATGAAGCAGAAGATCACGTTCTTCGCTCGGGCGGGGAACTGCGGCTTACCGGCAGCCTGAGCTAGACCGGAAAACGCCAGCCAGCCGAATCCCGTGGACGCGGAGGCGAGGAGTTCACGGCGAGTGAGTGGAGAGGCCGTCGAAGTCGAGGGCACCGCAGAGGTTGGGAACCGCAGAGGATTTTTTTTCATGGCTGCTGGTGCTCTGCCTTCTGGTTCGTGTTTTTCCTCATTTGCGACTCTTCGGCGGCCAGGAGAAGATGGTTTCCGGCAAGGGATCGGTCCTGGAAGTTGATGCTGAGACAGCTCTCCAAGGGTGAGGCGCTGAGGAGCGAGCGATCGCGAGCAAGGCAAAGGGAATCGAACGAGGACACGGAATGGCAGGATACCATCAGGCTCCCCTCGACGACGAGCGGGAGCGTTGTTCGACTCCTCATGGTGAGATCACCATACTCTACCATGGTGGGAACCTGTCTCTGGAAACGAAGGTTTCGCAGGGACAACTCGTGCGCGAGACAGGTTTCATAGGCGCTCTTCAACAGGCCGCCACCCAGTTCGCGGTGAACCTCCCGAGCGGCGTCCATCACCAAGTTGGCCAGTTCATGATCGACCGCCGAATCGCCCTCGGGGCATCCCTCGATCCGACGTGCCCCGCCACTCAAGGCGACGCGTTTGATCCCATCCCGTAGCAGCATCACCCGAAAGTTGAGAATGAGCCCGAGTTCCCTTTCCGCTAGACGCAGGTAGGTCAACAGCTGAGCCTGGTGCAGGGGATGAAAAGCGTCCACGGCCTTGAGTTCGACGAGCAACGTGTCATCGATGCGGAGATCCACCCGGTAGCCGCAGTCCAATTTCTCGCCCTTGTAGATCAAGGGCAACGGCACTTGGCGCGCCGCCTGAACCCCCTGCTGGTCCAGTTCGAGGGCAAGAGCCGCCTCATAGTCTGCCTCGTCCAAGCCCGGCCCCAGCTCCCGATGAACCGCGATCGCCGCCCCGATCACCTTCCCTGAAAGCGCCCCGCCCAGGTCCCGTTTCGACTGTGAAAGAACATCCAATTCAAAAACCTCTCTTCAGTTAGAAAAAATCTGCGGTGAATCAAAAAAAATCCTCTGCGGTTCATCCCTCTGCGGTGAATCGCAGAAGATCCTCCGCAGTATCTTCTCCTCAACGATAGTAAAGAAACTCCTTCGTGTTGAATAGCGCATGCGCGACCTCGCTCCAGGCGGCCTGGTCCTCCAGGAGATCGCCGCCTCCATTTGAGAAAGCCTGTGCCGCCGCCGTCCACCGCTTCACCTCGTCCTCGCTGGCAACTCGCCCGAACGCCGCGAGGAACATCTTCCGGATCCGCTCCTCGGACGAATCGCTCCCGTCCTCGACCAGCGAATTTCCCCAGGCCTTCGCCATCGCCTCGACGAAAGGATCGTTGAGCAAGACGAGCGCTTGCGCGGGCACGTTGGTCACGTCGCGCTTCCCCGTCGGAAACTTGAGGTCAGGCAGGTTGAATCCGACGAGGAACTCGGGCGGCTGCATGATGGACATTTCGAGGTAGATCGACCGCCTCCCGCGACCATCGAGCGGCCCGGAGAAAAGCCGTTTCTTGTCATCCTCAGCCGAGCGATGAGGCCGGATGGG
>JAUIGT010000318.1 GCA_030432615.1 Verrucomicrobiia bacterium | reverse complement strand
CGGCCATGCCGTCCCAGGCGGGGAGGGAGGGGAGCTTGATCTCCCTGAGCTTCTCCCCGGTCTTCGTGGAAACGGCCCAGAGAATGGCTCCCTCGGCGCCCTCGAGGGCGTCGTCCTGTTGCTGGAGGAGTTGCTGCACTTCTTCGTCACCCTCGGTGAGTTTCTGGAAGGTCTCTTCCTCGTTGATCAGGTCGGGCGGACCCACGGCGATGAGGGTGTCGCCGGTCTTCACCATCGCGCGCACCAGCAGGGGGATGTCCCGGGTCCAGTCGAATTGCACCAGCGTCCCGGTGGAACGGGTGTTCCCGGCCTTGCCACCACCGGGGAATTCCATGGCGCCGCCGGCCACGCCGTCGCTGACGGGTTCCAGTTTTCCGGACAGGGTGCCGTGATTCTTCTTGCCGGAACTGTCGGTGGCGTTCTTCTGGTCGAACGTAATCGCCAGGACCGCCTCGGCGCTGGTGGATCCCGTCGATCCGGGCGCGGTGGCATGGGCGGCGATCTCTTCCGAGGACAGTTCGCCGAAGTAGAGGCGCACCTCGTCGATGAGTCCCTTGAACGTGAACGGGCTCTTGTAGTCGCCGACCGCGGAGCCCTCGTCGGCGCCGATTTCCATGCCCTGCTTGGGGTCGGTGGCGATGAAGCCGGTCGCCTGTCCCTTGCCGGCCACCTGTCCGTTCACGTAGAGAGTGATCGACTTGTCCTCCCCGAGGACACCGGCGAGGTGAGTCCAGTCCGGACCGATCTTCTGCTTGCCGACGGCGGAACGGAGTTCGCTCCTGGCGCGGACCAGGAAGCGTGGCTTGCCGTCGCGGAGAACGAGGGCGAAACCGTCCGCCGGTCCCCCGCGGGCGATGACGACCCCTTCCTGGGCGTCGGTCTTCACCCACGCCTCGACGGAGACGGGCTTGCCCTGTGGATTGACGCTGGCGTTCGATTTGAAGCTGACCATGGGAATCCCCGAGTTCTTCGCGGCCGGTCCGCCGCGGCGGGCCTCCTTGTCATCGACGGCGGAAAGCGCGCCCTCGGGTGCCTCGATGGGAGCGGAGAAAAGCTGGTGCTCCATCGTCGTGGTCCACTTCAGGTATTCGGGCTTGCGGCCGAAACCAAAGACCTTGTCCTGGTCAAACACGATGATGCGTCCGCCGGGCGTGTTCTTGGCCGCCTGGTAGTAGCCGTTGTGGCCGCCGGAAAAACTCTTGCCGTAGACCCAGTAGCTGCGGTGGAACCAGGTGTCGTCGAGGAAACTCATGGGCGCGAAGAGGTGACGCCCGTCGCCGGCCTGGACGGCGGCATTGGTGGCGGCGTCGCCGGAGTTGGGGCCCAGTTCGAGGCGGTTGCAGTCGAGGTCGAACTGCTGGCTGCGCATGTAGATGTAGCCTCCCGAGGCGCTGAGGATATCGGGCAGGCCGACTGGCATCTGGAGCGTCTGGAGGCGTTCCTGGAGATTTTCGCCGGTTTCGGGATCCTTGTCGTCGATGATCGACTCTCCGATGACTTCGCCGGTCGCGGGATCGATCCGATACATGGTCAGGCCGCCATCGAGAAAGTTCGATCGACCGGCCACCGCGTAGAGGACGCCGCTCTCGACGAGAATGTTTCCGTGCACCGGCCAGACCGATTCCAGTTGCTCGAAAGCCATCAGGCGCTTGTCCTCGGGCGAGGCCCGGAATCGCCAGGCGAGGGCGCCATCCTCGGCGCGCAGGCAGTAGATCCAGCCGTCGGCCGAGCCGAAGTAGACCGCTCCCTGGTGAATGGTCGGCGGCGAATCGACCCGACCGCCGGCGGTGTAGCTCCAGGCAAGGTCGCCGGTTTTCGCGTCGAGGGCGTGCACGGTGTGCTCGTCGATCTGGGAAACGAAGGCGAGGCCGTCGGCCACGACCACGCTGCTGAGGCGTCCGCCGAGATCGACACTCCACGCTTCCTTCAACTGGTCGGCGGCGATCTCGTGGGAGGTGGTGCCGCTGCGACTGTTGTCGTGGCGAAAGGTGGGCCAGTCGGATTCGGAGGCGGCGCTTTCCTTCGAGGGCACCGCGCCGAACGCCGGTCCGGTCTCGAGTCGCTCGGCCACCGGATCGGGCTCCCGCAACTTGCCGTCGGCGGGCGCGGGAGCGAGGGCGTTGAAGCCGTAAAGCTTGGCCTCGGGATAGCAGGCGCAGTTGTGGGGCGGGGCGTAGGTGAGGCCGTTGCAGGGCATGACCCCGTAGAGGCAGCCGCCGCGGACCCAGTGGTGGATTTCCCATTCCTGGCTGGCGGGATCGACGAATTCGATCCCGGTTCGCGAGGGCATGATGAAGCGGTCCGTCGCCTTGGCGATGTAACAGCGGTGGTGGAACCAGTAGGTGTCCACGGTCGGTGGAAACTCCACCTTCGTCTCCCCGGTCTGGAGATCGACCCCGCGGAAGACGCCGTCGTCCTTGCCGCTGGTCAGGGCGGCCGACCAGACCAGGCCGTTCATCACGAGGAGGTCCTCCGGTGACTGGTAGCCGCCGCGGGCGTGATCCGCGATCCAGATTTCCTCGCCCGATGCGGCGTCGAAGGCGCGCATCTTCCGGTCGCCGCCGGCGAAGAGCACCTTGCCCTCGGTGACGACGAGCTTGCCGCCGAAGTTGAAGTTGATGACGTCGCGGCGATCGGCTTTCTCCGATACCCAGGCGTCCTGGCCGCTGCGTCCGTTCACCGCGACCACCTTTTCCCCGTCGTGGAAAAAGGCGCGCTGGTCGTCGGCAGCCAGCGTCAGCGGGGTGACGGTGGTGACGCGATGCCAGAGTTCCTCGCCGGTCTCCACGTCGAAAGCCATGACCACGCGCGGCAGTTCGTTCCAGGCGTACTCCTCGCGCACGCGCGCCTGGTCGCCGGTGTTGAGCTTGGGAAGAAAATCCGCCAGTTCGCGTTCCTCTTTCATGGCGATCACGTAACAGACGCCGTCGGCGACGACGATCTCCTCGGTGCCCTCGCTACCTGGCAACTCCCGAATGGTTTCCCCCGTCGCGGCATCGATGACCGACACCGGCGCGACGATGCCCATGGTGCAGAAGACATGCTCGTCGGTGGCCACCAACCGCCGGGCCAACTGCGTGGGACCGCTCTTCAACGGCCAGAGGTGGGATTGCCAGTTGGGAATCTCACGTTTCCAGAGTTGAACCCCGTTGAAGGCGTCGCGGGCCACCAGCGTCCACTTCGAGGGCAACTGGATGGAAATGCGCGAGCCGTCGTCCATGATGTAGAAAAGCCGCCCTTTGGCCGAGACGAGAGCGCTCATGCTGGCCATGCGGTCGTGGTGACGCGACCAGCGCGGACTGCCGACCCACTGCATGCGCCGGGGCGGACCGACCACGGAATCGTGCGCCACGGCGTTGCCGCCCGAGTCGTGAAGGAAGTGCGTCCAATCGTCGATTTCCGCGGGCACCGGCTTGATCGTCTTCTTCCAGGATCCGTCCTCCTGTTTCCGGTAGGCGACGCCGCGCGGGGCGAGCACGCGCATGATCTCGGCTTCCGAGATGCCCAGGTCCGACTCGGCGACCACGAGATTCACCATGCCGTCGATGTAGGGCAGGCGATCACCGTCGAGTCGCTCGATGGAAACGGGACCGTATTCACCGGCCTGGCGCAGCGCTTTCCGGGCCGAGGTCACTTTTTCTCCATCGCGGTCGAGGCCGTGCACCTGGTAGGCGTCGCCGGCTCTCAGAGCGGCGGTCAGTTCACCGTCGCCGCTGCCGAGGTGGACGACGAATCCGCCGGTCACTCCGGTGGCATCCAGAATGTCGCGGCCCGTTTCGGCCGAGGCGATTTCCGGCGCGCAACCGAGCGCCAGCAGGACGGCCGCGAGTATGGAGAAGGGGAAAGGGGAGCGTTGCATGAGGCCCGCAGCATAGCGAGGCCCGTCGCTTCCGGGTAGCAAAAAGAATGTCCGTGACCGCCGCTATCGCGCCCACCCGGCGCGGTCATTTCCCGGCGCCGATAGCCGCGGTGGAGAGAAGGGCGTCCCACGAGATCGGCTCGTCCAGTTGCGGACCCAGCGCGTCGATGAGGGGCGTGGGCTGGCCGTTGAGATGCAGGATGCCGTCGGTCAGCTTGGCATCGCCGATGATGTCCGTCGGGGTGTCGCGCAGGAATCCCGCCGCGGCGAGTCCCGCCGCCATGCCGGCCACCTGTTCGGGAGGCAGGTCCGCCTTGCTAACCTTGATGGAGGCGTCGCCGGCGAGGGAGCCGATAATGTCCCGCAGCGTCGCCATCTCCATGAGCGCGCGGTCACCGGTCATGCCGAGGGTGACCTGGGCGTGGGATTCGCCGCTACGGCCCTTGATTTCGAGGCGCTGATACATTTCCGCCCCGGGACGCAACAGGCCGATAAACTCCCGCAGATACTCCCGCATGGCCGCTTGGTATTCCGACATCTCCTCGAGGTTGGTAGCCTCTCCGCTCATCGCCTGCTGGAGGGAGGACATTTGCACTTCCTGCATTTCCTGCGCCTTCTGGATGGTGCTCTGGAGGCGTTCGAGATCGATGCCGCGACCGCCCAGTTCCACCGCCAGTCCTTTTTCCATCGCGGGAAGAAAGGCGATCATGGGACCGGCCAGGGAGGCGGGAATGACGAGTCCGCCCACGCCGTAGCGGACGGAACCGTGGACCTGGTCGTCGTTGTGGCCGGATTTCACCAGGATCTCGCCGTCCCGGATCATCATGTCTTCTCCGCCAAAGGAGAGTTCGAGATTCTCGAAGGCGAGGCGGGAATCGCCCAGGAACAGCGGCACGACTTCACCCACCTTCTCCTGGTCGAAGGTGAGGCTGACCTCACCGAGCCGCCCGCTGAGTGTGGCCCCGGTGCCGCTGACTTCTCCCAGTGTGACCTGGCCCTTGAGCAGGCGCTCGTCCTGGAAATCGACGGAAGCCTTGCCGGGGGCGGCGGAGAATTTACCCGTTTCCGACGTGATCTTCCAGCCGCCCAAGGTGGCATCTCCGACGAGCGACTCCAGCGAGTCTTCGCCGGCGAGAATTCGGAAGTCGGCCTTGAGCCCATCGTATTCGAAGCGTCCGCCCGACTCGGCGTCCTCGTAGGCGAACGGGGAAATTTCCACGGAAGTCGTCGCCGCGCGATTCATGCCCGTGGTGGTCCGGATGGTGAGAGGCACCACCTCGCCGAAGACTTCCCGCAACGATTCGCGCGCCTTCTCCGGCAGCCGGTCCAGGTCGATGGTGGTGACGATGTGGTTGCTGCAAGGAATCACGCCGTCGGGGGTGACGGCCAGCGGCCCGTGGAATATCTGGTGCCGGAGGACCAAGGCCTCGTCGGGGATCCCGTCACCATCCTCGTCGTCCCCGGGAACGCCCAGATGGGTCTCCGCCTGGCTCGAGAGAAAGCCTCGCTGGTAGTTGTCGTTGGTGACCTGCAAGAAGAGTTCCGACTCGTCGCCATCGCCGCCGCCGGAGGAATCGAAATCGGCCAGCGCGGCCTCGGCTCCACTACCGAACATCCAGGTGAGACCGGCCCAGAGGCCGACGCCGAGGAGAACCGAACAGAGAACGAGGGTGAGGACGACTTTCTTGATCATCCTCACTTCCTACCGGATTCCGCGAAGCGAAGCAACCCCGAAAAGCTAACCGAGGTCATGGGCGATTGTCGCCACGGAACGATCAGCCATCGACGTTCGAGTCGTTGGTGATCTCGTCGGCGTAGAGGTTGATCTTGGCGATGAGATCGAGCGTGTCCTGGCGCGAGAGAGCGGGGAACTCCTCCTCCAGGGTCTGGATGAGGTGCTCGACGAAACGCTGGAACTCGCGACGGCTGATGGCGAAGTTGCGATGCACCTGCCGGAGCGGGCGGCCGCTGTAGACGATGGGGCCGCCGGTTGCCATGGCGAAGAATTCGCGCTGCATGGCCAGCAGCTTGTCCATGGGCGCGTGTTCGAAGTAGGGCTTCAGTTCGGCATCATCGAGCACCTTGCCGTAGAAGGAATCGACGAGTTTGCGGATGCCTTCCTCACCACCGATGCGATCGTAGAGACTGGTTTCTTCACTCATGAGCTGGGGAGAACTTCGGGATTGAAATCAAGGACTTGTGAATGGCGGTATCTGTTCCCGGGGAGCAAATGCCATGCCCGGCCCGATGCGCAAACGATAAATCCGAAACAGCGGTACGGGGTGGCGTTAGGCGAGGGGCGATTTCCGGACGTCGGCTGCGCCGGACCCGGCCGACCGGGTTGAAGGGCGGAGCCAACCTTGTCGAATGGACTTTGCACTGCCCGACCGGAGTTGAGGTGGGGAAGGTGCCTGGCTCAGTCGGTGCCTCAGCCGTGTTTGGGCAAAGCCGTAATTTCGCGCGAGGAAATTGCGATCGCGGGGCGTCTCTGCGGAAGGAGTCGCCGCGACTTGCGAGTGACTCGCCACGGGGTAGCGTGCAATTTCGCCTTCTCCTCCATGCCCGAAGACGCCCGAATCGAGACCCTCGACGTGATTCTGCCCCTGGCCGAGTCCGAGGACGAACGCGCCTGGCGTCGGGCGGTGGCGAAACAGCTCGGGATCGCTCCAGAGCGGATCCGCGAACTGCGGCTGCGGAAGCACTCACTCGATGCCCGCAAACCGCGCATCAAGGTGCAGCTCCGCCTCGAGGCCGGAATCGACGGCCCCTTGCCCGAGGAAGCCGGGCCGGTGGCCGACTATCCCGCGGTAAGTTCGGGCGCGCCGACCGTGATCATCGTGGGCTGCGGTCCGGCGGGCATGTTCGCCGCCCTGCGCTGCCTGGAACGGGGGCGAAAGCCCATCGTGCTGGAGCGGGGAAAGGACGCCTCGGCGCGCCGTTTCGATCTTGCGCCCCTCCTCCGGCACGGGACCGTGATCGAGGATTCGAACTACTGTTTCGGCGAAGGCGGGGCGGGGACCTTTTCCGATGGCAAGCTCTACACCCGCGCCAGCAAGCGGGGACCGGTGGCCGATGTCTACCGAACTCTGGTCGCCCACGGGGCGCCGGAGCGGATTCTCGTCGATGCCCATCCGCATATCGGCTCCAACCTGCTGCCGAACGTGGTCAAGGCGATGCGGGAAAGCATTCGCGCCGCGGGAGGCGAGGTGCATTTCCAGGCGAAGGTGACGGATTTCCTGATCGAGGGCGGAAAAGCCCGGGGCGTGGTCACCGCCGACGGGCGCGAGTTCGCCGGCGAGGCCGTCATCCTCGCCACCGGGCACTCCGCCAGGGATATCTATCGACTGCTGGTGGAGAAGGGCGTGCGCCTCGAGGCCAAACCTTTCGCCATGGGCGTGCGCATCGAGCATCCGCAGCCCCTGATCGACAGTCTCCAGTATCACTACCGGCTGGGAAAAGAGCGGCCGCGACTCCTGCCCGCGGCCAGCTATCGG
>JAUIGT010000317.1 GCA_030432615.1 Verrucomicrobiia bacterium | reverse complement strand
GCGAGCCAGGTGCACGAGAAAAAAATCGGCAGTGATCGGCGGTTCATCATCAGAACTGAAATCCGACGCCCACATTGATCAAGTCCTCGTCGGTGGAATCCTCGATCCGGGTGTAGTCGGCCTTGAAGACGACATTCTGGGTCGGCCAGAAATTGAAACCGACGTCGTAAATGTTGGTGTCGAGGCGCTGCGCCTCCAGCTGACTCCAGCGGGCGAAGATGCCCAGGTCGCCGAAGCTGGTCGCGAAGGTGTAGGAGGGCTCGAGGTAGAACCCGTGCTGCTGATCGACCCCGAGCAGGGCCGGAGTCGGCCCGGAGATGTCCCAGTAACCGTAGAGCGCGCGCAGTCCGAAACCGCCCATCTGCCAATCGACATGGGTCTCGGCGAGCCAGGCGGCATTGTCCTCGTTGGAAGTCGTCTGGGTGACGTCGCTCTGGTACTGGACGGAGCCACCGACGCCGAGGCCGGGAATGCCGACATACTCGACGTTGAAGGTCGTGGCCCAGTCACCGGCGGGGGCTTCCGCCACCTTCTGGCGACCGCTGCGAATGCGGAAGGCGTTGTCGCCGCTCGCCGGCATGTCGAGGCCGGAATGCGCCGAGAGATCGAAGGCCAATCCGTTGTCGAACTTCTTGTTGAGTCCGACACCGCCTTCCCACCAGGTCGAGGGCAGGATCTCCGTCTCCACGAAGTTGCGCTCGGTCCCGAAGAAGGTCGGGGGCTCGTGGTACTCGTTGATGATCCCGACCGGCACGAGGAAAAGGCCGGCGCGGGCCGCGTAACCGGAACCGAGATCCAGCTCGACGTAGGCCTGCTCCAGTTCCACCTCTCCGGGGGCTCCGTCGCCGGCGAGCGAATGCTCCAGCTCCAGCTCGGTCACCAGTCGGACCCGGTCGTCGAACTCGTGGTCCACGAAGAGGACGAAGCGGTGGAAATCGATCTGCTCCTTGTCACCGAGGGTGAGGTGCATCTCGCCGTAGCCGCCAATGGAGGTCTTGTTCCACCAGCCGTTCTGCGGCGGCATCACCGGCAGAGGCACGTCGCCCTCCACCACGATGCCCTTCTCATCGAGAAGAGGAGCGCTCGCGGCCGCGGGAGCGGAAGAGGCGGCCACCTGCACCGCTGTCGCGGCATTCTGTTCGGCGGCATCCGCCTTGGCTTCGGCCGCCTCCAGTTTGGCCTCCAGTTCAGTGATGCGTTCTTTCATGGCGCGCATTTCCGCGGCCAGTTCCTCGATGGTCTGAGCGTTCGAACTCGGCGCCAGGCCGAGCATTCCAGCCAGGAGCGCGGTCCCCACCGCAATCCGGCAACGACCTCCGGAGAGGAGCGATTTGGTGAATTGGTTCATGATACGATTCATTGGTAATCCTTGTTCATAATGAGATTCATTCTCATTAAGCAACCCTGATGAGATTAGATCTCATCAAGATCCAGGCAAGTATTTTTTTTCGCACCGGTTCATGAGGCGAGCGGACTTCGTTCAGCCGATCGCCCGACGCTTGACCTCGCCCCGCCCCAAACGGATTGGTAGCGCATGGCGCAGGACGATCCCTTTCTCTGGCTCGAAGACATCGATGGTGAAAAAGCACTCGCCTGGGCCCGCGAGCGGAACGCCGAGAGCACCGGACTGCTCGAGGCCGCGCCCGGATTCGAGCCCCTGCGCGAGCGACTGCTTTCCATCTACCAATCGAAGGAGAAGATCCCCTACGTCACCGCCCGCGGCGATCACCTCTACAATTTCTGGCAGGACGAAACCCACGTGCGCGGTCTCTGGCGGCGCACCACGCCGGAGTCCTTCCGCACCCCGGAGCCGGAATGGGAGACTGTGCTCGATCTCGATGCGCTGGCCGACAAAGAAGGCGAGAACTGGGTCTGGAAGGGACCCAATGTCTTCGAACCCGATTACGATCGCGCCCTGTTGCGCCTGTCACGCGGCGGCGGCGACGCGGTGGTCGTTCGCGAGTTCGACCTCGGGAAACTCGCCTTCGTCGAGGGCGGCTTCGAGGTGCCGGAGGCGAAATCCAACGCCAGCTGGCTGGATCGCGATACCCTGCTCGTCGGCACGGACTTCGGCGAAGGCAGTCTGACCGAGAGCGGTTACCCGCGCACCACCCGGCTCTGGAAACGCGGCACGCCGCTGGACTCCGCCGAACTGGTCTTCGAGGGGGAAAGGTCCGATGTCTCCGCCGGCGCCTACGCCTTCTGGCACCGGGGAAAGCGGCGGCGCATGGCCTACCGCTCGCTGGATTTCTACCGTACCGAGGAATTTCTCTGGCATGGGGAGGACTGGGGCCGGCTCGAAAAACCGGACGACGTCGAGGTCAGCCTCGCCGGCGAGCACCTGCTCTTTCACCCGCGCAAGGATTGGGAAACCGGGAACCGCACCTGGCCGGCCGACTCGCTGCTCGCCATGGATACCGACCGTTTCCTGGCCGGCGACCGCGGGTTCGACGTGCTCTACGATCCGAAGCCGCGCTCCGCCTACAAGGGATTCGAGGTGACCGCCTCGGCCATCATCGTCAACGAACTCGCCGAAGTGCGCGACCGCTTCACCGTGGCCCGGTTCTCGAAGGAGGAGGGCTGGCGGCTGAGTCCGTTGGAGACACCCGGCTCCGGCAGTGTCCACCTCAGTGCCTACGACTCGGAGAATTCCGATCGCTACTGGGCCATCGTGACCGATTTCCTGACCCCGACCACCCTTTTTCTCTGCGATCTCGACGCTCCGGCCGAACCCGAAAAACTGAAATCGCTGCCCGACTTTTTCGACCCCTCCGGGCTGGCCATCGAGCAGTTCCACGCGATCTCCGCCGACGGCACCGAGGTCCCCTACTTTCTCGTCGGACCGAAGAAACTCGAACGCGACGGCACCCACTCCACCCTGCTCTACGGCTATGGAGGTTTCGAGGTCACGATGGAATCCTCCTACAGCGCCACCGTCGGTGCGGCCTGGCTGGAAAGGGGGGGCATCTACGTGCTCGCCAACATCCGCGGTGGCGGCGAGTTCGGTCCCGCCTGGCACCAGGCCGCCCTCCAGGAAAACCGCCAGCGGGCCTACGACGACTTCATCGCCATCGCCGAAGATCTGATCGCGAAGGGTTTCACCTCGCCCGACCACCTCGGCATCATGGGAGGTTCCAACGGCGGCCTCCTCACCGGCAACATGCTGGTGCAGCGACCCGATCTCTTCGGTGCGGTGGTGTCGTCCGTGCCGCTCCTCGACATGCGCCGCTACCACAAGCTCCTCGCCGGCGCCAGTTGGATGGCGGAGTTCGGTGATCCGGACGATCCCGAGCAGTGGACCTGGCTGGAAACCTATTCGCCCTATCATCGGGTGAAGGCGGAAGTCGCCTACCCACCGGTGCTCTTCGCCACGTCCACGCGCGACGACCGTGTCCACCCCGGCCACGCCCGCAAGATGGTCGCCCGCATGGAGAAACAGGGCCACGACGACGTGTTCTACTACGAGAACATCGAGGGCGGTCACGGAGGCGCCGCCAACCTCATCCAGAGCGCCTACCTCAATGCCCTGGAATACACCTTCCTGTGGCGCTTCCTCGAGAAAGCGGAGGGCTGAGTCTTGCGCCCTAACGGCTTCGCCCGTTCTCTTGAATCCGCCTCAGTTCCTCGGCGAGCCCCTTTACCAATTCGGGCTCCTCCCCGTAGCGATTGTCCGACTCGGCGAGATCGTCGCCGAGGTGATAGAGCTGTCCCGGCGGCTTGTCGGGATCGAGTTCCCTGATCGCCCGGGCTCCGCCGCCGGTCTGTCCGAGGATCAGTTTCCAAGGCCCACGGCGAATCGCCATCATCTCGCGATAGGAATCCATCACCAATGATTCCCGCTTCGGCGTGGTTTGCTCACGATCAAACAAGGCCCCGTAGAAACTGAAACTGTCCTCCGCGGCGTCCTCGGGCAGCGGCCTCCCGAAGAACTCGGCGAAGGTCGCGAAGATATCGGTGAGCGCCACCAGGGTTTCTCCGTCCTCGCTCCCCGCCGCGATCTTCCCCGGCCACCGGGCGATGAGAGGCACGCGAACGCCGCCTTCGTAGACGCTCGTTTTCTGGCCACGCAGCGAACCATTGATCCGGTGCCCCTCGATCTCCGGATGATCGATGGGGCGATACTGAAAAATGCCCCCGTTGTCGCTGGAGAAGATGACGAGGGTATTCTCCTTGAGCCCGTTCCAGTCGAGCGCTTCCAGCACCTGGCCGATGGACCAGTCGAACTCGTTGAGGAAATCCCCGTAGACCCCGATTTCGCTACTGCCCTCGAAACGCGGCGCCGGGATCAGCGGCCCGTGGATGTTGCGGTGCGCGAGGTAGAGGAAGAAGGGCTTTTCCCCCTCGAAATCGTCGAGCCAACGCACCGCCCGCTCCGTGAGTCGGTCCGACAGTTCCTCATGCTCGTAGCGGGTCGAATCTCCACCCTCCCAACCGAGCGCCGCGGCCAAGCCCGAACGCGGACGATTCAGGTAATCGAGTTCGAAACCGGGCCGTTGGTCGGGCGTGATCCGGATCGGGTCCGCGGGATCGAGTCCGATGACCCGGTGATTTTCCACGAGAAAATGCGGATACTGTCCCACGTGGGGAAAGCCCCAGAAATAGTCGAACCCCAGTTCCAGCGGACCCGGCTTCAGGTCGCGATTGTAATCCGGACCGAGCACGTCGTCCCAACCCTCCATCCCCGGTTCGCCGAAACCGAGATGCCACTTGCCCAGGCAAGCCGTGACATAGCCCTGCCCCTTGAACAGATCGGACAGCGTGGGGCGATCCGGATCGATCAGCAGCGGATCGTTCGCCCAGACCGTCGAACCGCCCACCCAGGTTCGCCACGCGTAGCGGCCGGTGAGCAGGTTGTAGCGCGTCGGCGTACAGACTGAGCAGGGAGAATGGGCGTCGAGAAAACGCCGGCCCTCCCGCGCCAACCGATCGATGTTCGGCGTTTTCACCTTCGTCGCCCCGTAGCAGCCCAGGTCCCCGTAGCCGAGGTCGTCAGCGAGAATGAAGAGCACGTTCGGATGGGTGTCGCGATCACCGCTGCCCGCAAGACCCGCGACCGACGAAATCGCAAGAAGTATCGCGGCCCCAAAGAACACGGAAAATCGGGAAGAACGTTTCAGCATGCCTGTTTTCTATCACCAAATAGAACCGCCGACCAACCGCGATTCGAGAGTACCGGGGCGACGAGAGATCGGCGCGCTCCTTCTCCGAATCGTTCATTCCGGTCACGCCCGAGACAATCACGGGACTTGAGCGGCAAGGTCGAACGAGCCAGAATGGCCTCATGCGTTT
Source organism: Verrucomicrobiia bacterium (assembly GCA_030432615.1). Classification (GTDB taxonomy): domain Bacteria; phylum Verrucomicrobiota; class Verrucomicrobiia; order Verrucomicrobiales; family DEV007; genus JAEUHH01. Next base: position 2,066 of record JAUIGT010000317.1, on the reverse strand, counting down.
TCCCTCTCCCTTTCGCTCGCACCTGCTCACAAGTTTCCTCCTCTTCGGACTGGCCCTGGCCTCCCGCGCCGCGGACCGCCCCAACATTCTCTTCGTCTTTTCCGACGACCACGCCACCCAGGCCATCAGCGCCTATGGCGGGCGCCTGGCCGAGATCGCTCCCACGCCGAATCTCGATCGCATCGCCGAGGAGGGCATGCGTTTCACCCGCTGCCTCGTCACCAACTCCATCTGCGGCCCCAGCCGGGCCACCATCCTCACCGGGAAATACAGCCACAAGAACGGTTTCTTCCAGAACGAGGCCACCCAATTCGACGGTTCCCAGCAGACCTTTCCCAAGCTCCTCCGCAAGGCCGGTTACCAGACCGCGCTCATCGGCAAGTGGCACCTCGCCAGCGATCCCACCGGTTTCGATCATTGGGAAATCCTTCCCGGACAGGGCAGCTACTACAATCCGGATTTCATCACCGAGAACGGCAAGCATCGCGAGACCGGCTACGTCACCGAGATCATCACCGAGAAGGCCAAGACCTGGCTCCGGGAACAGCGCGACGCCGACAAGCCCTTCCTGCTGATGGTTCAGCACAAGGCGCCTCACCGCGCCTGGGATCCGGCGCCGAAATACCTGAACGCCTTCGACGACGTGGAGATCCCGGAACCCGACACCCTCTTCGACGACTACGAGGGACGCGGCACCGCCGCCCGGGAGCAGGACATGACCATCGACAAGACCATGACCCTGGGCCGGGACCTCAAGGTGAAGGAGGAGGACGACACCGGACAGTTCATGACCACCGCCTACAACCTGATGACGGATGAGCAGAAGAAACTCTGGGACGCCGCCTACCAGCCGAAGAACGACGCCTTCGTCGCCGCCGGTTTGTCCGGTGACGAGCGTGTCCGCTGGAAGTACCAGCGCTACATGAAGAACTACCTGCGCTGCATCAAGTCGGTCGATGACAGCGTCGGCGAACTCCGGGCCTGGCTGGAGGCGAACGGACTCGCCGAGAACACCGTGGTCATCTACTCCAGCGACCAGGGCTTCTACCTCGGCGAGCACGGTTGGTTCGACAAGCGCTTCATGTTCGACGAATCCTATCGCACGCCACTGCTGGTGAAATGGCCCGGTGTCGTCAAGCCCGGCAGCGTGAACAGCGACCTGGTGTCCAATCTCGATTTTGCCGAGACCTTCCTCGACATCGCCGGCGTCGCCGTTCCCGGGGACATGCAGGGAGCCAGCCTGGTCCCGATCCTGAAGGGCGAGACTCCCGAAGACTGGCGGACCTCGCATTACTACCACTACTACGAATACCCCGGCTGGCACATGGTTCACCGGCACGAGGGCGTCTACGATGGACGCTACAAGCTGATGAATTTCTACGATCTCGAGGAGTGGGAACTCTACGACCTGGAGACCGATCCGCAGGAGATGAGGAACCAGATCGCGAACCCGGCTTACGCCACCGAGGTCGCCCGCCTGAAGGAGGAACTCCAGCGCCTCCGGGAGAAATACGAGGTGCCCGAGAACCAGAAACAGGATCTGACCAACGTGGACATGCACTACCACTCCGACAGCATCCGCGCCCGCGGTATCGAAAGACGCAGGGAACGGGAAGCCCGCGAGAAGGCGCAGCAGAAAAAGCAGCCTCAGTAGCCGCCGTCGCCAGACGGTGGAGAACGCGACTGGCTCCAGGCGAAGTCCTGGAGGGACGGCAAGATGGTAGCCCGGTGTGAAAGTTCGCGGAGCGAGCTGGAACGCCGGGATTGGAGCGATCGGCTCTCAGGAGCCCCGGAGGGGCGGCGAGAGGAGAACGTCCGCAGCGCGTCGCTTCGAAACCCTCTCCACGCCCCTCCGGGGCTCTGGAATGGGGAGCTTCCCAACCCCGGCGTTCCGCTTCGCTGCACACCGGGCTACCGTCTTGCTGTGCCTTCGGCACGTTGCCACGCCTCGACTCTGTTGGCACATAGGCCGAATACCCCGGTCAACGCTTATACCATTTCCGAGAAAAAACCTGACGATTTTCGGAGGCGGTTTTTTCCGGGGCAAGGCGCGAGGAGGGCGCGAT
>JAUIGT010000316.1 GCA_030432615.1 Verrucomicrobiia bacterium | reverse complement strand
AGGCCAGGATGCAATCGGCCGATGGCACGGCCGATGGGTGCCATTGACTGGGTGTCACCTGGATCGCGATGGTCGCGCCGGCCGGCTGATCGAAGGCTTCGCCGCCGTCGAGCAGGATGGCCTCGTTGAACGCGGGCTCTTTGCCGAACGGCGCGAAGTCGGCGGTGGTGTCGACGTCGAAGAGTCCGCGCACGACCTGGGCCTCGTCATCGAGATCGAACAACCATTCACCGAGGCCGATGTCTTCCCACATGTAGCCCTTGGAGGTCTGCTCGGCGAAGCGGCAGACGATCGCGGGCACTCCATGGCCGATGCACATGATGGGCGAGTGCATCTCGTTACCGAAGAGGCCGGCGCTGCGCACGTAGACGCTGATGGCCTCGCCGGTGAGCCAGTAGTCGGGCCGCCAGACGACGCGGCCGGAATCCTTCAGCTCGGCCGGCAGCGGGTCGTAGAGCATCTCCCTGCCCACCGCCATTTGGGTGCGGTCCTCGGGACAGACCAGGACCTTGAGATCGGTCTCGGCGACGACCTTCTCGATCGCCTTCCGCAACTGGCCGTGGTCGTGTTCCTTCATCGCCTCGTTGCGGGCGTGCTTGACCGGGTCCTTCTCCCGGTTTTTCTCCGGGATCGTCCAGTAGGGCGTGTAACGGAGGCGCGGGATGCAGCAGAGAAACTTGCCGTCCTCGAGCCCGTTCTCTTTGAGAAACGCGGTCGCCTTTTCCTCCTGCCGCAGGTCGGTGGCGAAGGCGCCGTCGGGACCGAATTCCATCACCGGGCTGGAGCAGCCGAGTTGCTTGGCGAACTCCAGCGATTTCGAATCGCGGAAGAAAACGAAGCGCGCTCCGCTGAGCACGCGGATGGTCTCCTTGAGCCGTTCCTCGGGTGTGTCGGTGGTCGAGGTCGAGTTCTTCTGCGGCAGGGTGATCCCGTAGACGCCGTAGGGTTTGCCCGTCGCCTCGGTCCAGCGAACCACGTCGCGCTGGGCCACCAGCGAGGGACCGGAGCCATGGAGGAGAAAATCGCAGGTCTCCCAGGCCTCCTTCAGTTGTTCCCCGCCTTTCACGATGACCAGGTTCGGGAATCGCTTCTTCAAAAGCTCTTCGACCCCGTTCTTCACGTTGCTGGGCCAGAGCCAGACCTCGGCCTCGGGAATGTGCTGCTCGAGGATGTGGAGCACGCCCGGCGTGTGGGCGATGTCGCCGATGTTGACCGTCTGCCAGGACGAGCGCAGCAGGATGCGTTTCGGCTTCGAGCCGTCGGCGGCGGCAAACAGTCCGGACAACGAGGCGGCTCCGAGGCCGAGGTGGGAAAGGGCGGTTCTTCTTTTCATGAAATTCGGTAAGGCGGAAACCAACCGCCACCTCGGCGCTCGGTCAACCATCGGCGCGGGCGAGAAACAGGCTCAGCTCGGGATTGACTCCGCCACCGAACCCTCTTTGGTTGGCGACCCGACAGGGTTGAGCGGGACCCGACCCTCTTGCTTCCCCGACCCAACCCTGTCTGGCCCGACCCAAACACCCACGACCATGCGCATTCTTTCCGGGATCCAGCCCAGCGGCAGTCCTCACATCGGCAACTACCTCGGCATGATGGAACCGGCGATCCGGCTCCAGGACGAGGGCGACGCCTTCTATTTCATTGCCGACTACCACGCGCTGACCTCGACGCACAGCCGCGACGTGCTCCGGGAGAATGTTCGCAACCTCGCCATCGATTTCCTGGCCTGCGGGCTCGATCCCGAGAAGGCCACCTTCTGGCGCCAGTCGGACGTGCCCGAGGTCACCGAGCTGACCTGGATCCTGAGCTGCGTCACCCCGATGGGTCTGCTGGAGCGCTGCGTTTCCTACAAGGACAAGATCGCCCAGGGGATTTCCCCCTCGCACGGGCTCTTCGCCTACCCGGTTTTGCAGGCGGCCGACATCGTCATCTTCGACTCCGACCTCGTCCCCGTCGGCAAGGACCAGAAACAGCACATCGAGGTGACCCGCGACATCGCGATGAAGTTCAATGATCGCTACGGCGAGGACCTGCTCCGCGTGCCCACGCCGCGCATCCGCGAGGAAACCGCCACCGTGCCGGGGCTCGACGGGCGCAAGATGAGCAAGAGCTACGACAACACCATCCTGATTTTCGAGGAGACCGAGAAGCAGCTCCGCAAGAAGATCATGAAGATCGTGACCGACTCCACGCCGGTGGAGGAACCCAAGGATCCCGAGGGCAGCTACCTTGTCGAGTTGTACGCGCTATTCGCGACGCCCGAGGAAGTCGAGGAGATGAAGGCCAGTTACCGAGCCGGCGGACAGGGCTACGGCCACTACAAGCAGCAGCTTTTCGAGAAGATCCGCGATCACTTCGCCCCGATGCGCGAAAAGCGCGACGCGATCGCCGCCGATACCGATTACGTCGATGGCGTGCTCGAAGCCGGCGCCAGGGCCGCTCGCGAGAAGGCCCGCGAAGTTCTCGACCGCGTTCGGGCGGCGACGGGACTGGGAAGCTGATCGGACCGGGAAGAAAACAGCCGCCGAGGCGAAGCGGATTCGCCCGGGCGGCTGTGAAAAGAGGGATGGGGACGATCGGGTCGTCCGCCTTGCGTCGTCGCCGACTTACTTCGTGCAGACGACCTCGGGCGCGCAGCAGGAGCCGGCACCGGTGGCGCAGCAGGAGTCCTTCTTGGTGGAGGCGCAGCTGGAGAACGCGGCGGCGATGGCGAGGGCGGACAGGGTGAGGAGCAGTTTCTTCATGGTGGTGGCAGGTGGTGTTGGATTAGGGTTAGGATCGCGGGAAAGGCGGATCGACTCGAGCCGATTGACGTTTCACGGCGGAAAGCCATGCGCCGTCGCTATCCCGGATACGAGGGGAAAGATACGAGCCTTTCATCGAATTTCCGCAATAATTTAAGGTTTCCAAAATAAATTTCCGGTTTCTTCCGTCGTCTCATCCCTGATTGCAAAGCGAGTGGGAGCCCGTATTTTCCCGCCCTTTTTCACCCCAACTCCTGTTTTTCCCACGCCTCCTCCCATGAGCGAACTCAAACATGTCGCCATCGCGGGTGCGACCGGTGCCGTTGGCGTCGAGATGCTGAAGTGTCTCGAGCAGCGCGATTTCCCGGTCGGCCAACTGACCCTGCTCGCCTCCGCCCGTTCGGCCGGGAAGACCATGACCTTCCGCGGGGAGGAGATCCCCGTGCAGGAGCTGAAGGCCGATTCCTTCAAGCACGTCGATGTCGCGCTTTTCAGCGCCGGTTCGGGCATTTCCAAGGAGTTCGGTCCCCACGCGGTGGCGGCCAACGCGGTGGTGGTCGACAACTCGTCGGCCTTCCGCATGGAGCCCGAGGTGCCGCTGGTGGTGCCCGAGGTGAACGGGGGCGACGTGAAGAATCACGCCGGCATCATCGCCAATCCGAACTGCACCACCATCATCACCCTGATGGGGCTGAATCCGCTGCACCAGGCCTTCGGCGGGGTGACAAAGATCATCGCCTCCAGCTACCAGGCGGTGTCCGGCAGCGGCGCGCAGGGAATCATCGAACTGGAAGCCCAGAACAAGGCGCTCGCGCTCGGCGAGCCGCTTCCCGAGAAGAAAGTTTATCCGCGCCAGATCGCGTCGAACGTCATCCCCCAGGTCGATGTCTTCCTCGACAACGGCTACACCAAGGAAGAGATGAAGATGCATCACGAGGGGCGAAAGATCCTGCACTCCGACGAGCTCGTCGCCTCGGTGACCTGCGTGAGAGTGCCGGTGTATCGCTCCCACGCGGTGGCGATCACGGCCGAGTTTCACAACGAGCCATCGGTCGAAGCCGCCCGCCTCGCGATCGAATCCGCGCCGGGCGTGCAGGTGGTCGATGATGTGACCGCCAGTCCGGCGAAGTATCCCACGCCCCTCGACGTAACCAATGCCGACGACTGCCTGGTGGGCCGCATCCGTCGCGATCTCGTCTTCGCCGAAAAGGGCCTGACTTTCTGGGTCGTGGGCGATCAGGTCCGCAAGGGCGCGGCGCTCAACGCGGTGCAAATCGCAGAGTTGCTCTAATTTTTCTGACAGGATTTACAGGATTATTTGGATTTTTTCTATCCAAGGGAGCGGTTCAAGTCGGTGGGAAAAAGAAATCCTCTCAATCATGTTGATCCTGTCAAAATATCTCAAGGCTCGCCAGAAGCTCGTCGATGCCGAGCTGCGCCGCCAGCTTCCGACCGCGCGGACGCGTCCGGCGACGATCCACGAGGCGATGCGGTATTCGGTCTTCGCCGGGGGCAAGCGGCTGCGGCCGATCCTCGGGCTCGCGGCGGCGGAGGCCTGCGGCGCGGAAGAAGCGAAGAAGTCGGACACCGGTTTTGCCAACGCTCTCGCGCTCGGCGCGGCGGTGGAGATTCTTCATACCTACACGCTCATTCACGACGACCTGCCGTGCATGGACGACGACGACTTCCGGCGGGGAAATCCGACCTGCCACAAGGTCTACGGCGAGGGCATCGCGGTGCTGGCGGGCGACGCCCTGCTGACCCTGGCTTTCGAGATCGTCGCCGACATCCGGCCGCCGAAGCGCTACCCGCTGGCCGATTTCGTGCGCGAGCTCGCCGACACCGGGGGCAGCCGGAAGTTGATCGGCGGGCAGGTGCTCGATCTCGAGGGCGAGGGCCAGGGGGCGGAGATCACGCCGGCCCAACTACGCTACATCCACGAGAGCAAGACCGCGGCCCTGCTGACCACCGCGATCCGTTTCGGCGGCATGGCCGCCAACGCCACGCCCAAGCAGTTGGAGGCGCTGACGGTGTTCGGGCATTCGCTCGGGCTGGCCTTCCAGGTCATCGACGACATCCTCGACGTCACCCAGACCTCCGAGAAACTCGGCAAGAGCGCCGGCAAGGACGAGGCCGCCGGCAAGGCGACCTATCCGGCGTTGTTCGGCCTGGAGAAATCCCGGGCCGAGGCCGCGAGACTGACCGCAAGAGCCCGCGAGGCCCTGCAGGTCTTCGGCACCCGCGCCGAGCGGCTCCGCGAGATCGCGGACTACCTTTTGGATCGGGATTATTGAAGCGTGATTCGGCGCGGAGCCCGCACAGCCATTCGGGGCGAGCAGGGAGGCTTGCGTTCCGGCGCGACAGACGCAGCGGGCGAGACGCCCGCACTCCCAGTGGGAGCCCGGCAGTCGATCACTTCACGTAGTCGTCCAAGGTGAAACCGGGAGGCAGCGAATAGCGCCAGACGAGGTCGCCTTTTTCGCGCTCGGTGTGGGGAACTCCGCCGTCATCGATGCCGTTCTCACCAATCGAGTAAATGATTGGTCGTCCTTCTGCGTCGCGTTGGTATTGGAGCTTTGTGCCTGGCATTGCCCAGACATCTTCGGGAATTTCTGCCATCCATTCCGGAACCAGATCATTCCAGTTCCTGGGGTATTTGCCGTTCGAAATCCGGAACCGTTCTGCGGCCAGCGCAACTCGGGCGATCTGTATCCAGAGTTGGCTTTCCGAATACAATCTTAGATACGGGCCGAAGGGGATCACCGCTTCAATTCGTCGTGGATCTCGAAAGTTCGGATCGAGTATGGCATCGATGGCGTCTTGCTCCCGTTTGACGCGTTCCTGAAGTTCAAGCGATGGATTCAGCAAAGTTTGTTCGGATAGCCGATCACGGAAGATCGCGTTTTCCATAGAGATTCCTTTTGGTAGTGAGGCGAGAAAGAGGCGGTTGAGCGGATCGAGATCATTGACCGTCAATCCTGTTGATGTCGGTTTCGGATTCGGTATGAAATCGGACAACCAATCCGTCACCGAAGAAGGAAAGACCACGAGAGGCTCAGCCAACCAAGCCATATCCGAGCCGTAGTATTCCCAACGTTGAAAAAAGCCATCAACCTTCTCGCTGGCATACGAAGAACCAAAGGCAGATTCGCGTTCGAGAATCTCGCGAAATGAATCGGTCTGAATTTCCGCAAGAGAGCGATCCAATCTTTGAAGTTGCGAATCGTTCCAAGCGTTCGTCTCCAGTCCCTCCCAGAGAACTTGATAGAAACTCTTGAGAAAGCTGGAGCAGACTAGGTGATTGATTAGCAGCCCTTCGTGCTGCAGCTGCCGCGTGAGGTCGAGACTTGTTATCGCCTCTTCGAGAGCCTGATCGGGCTCTCCGGCTTCCAGACGGGCAATTGAGATGAGCTGTAGATATCTTTGAATGTTAAGGAAGAAATGAAAAGGGGCGCCCTGCGTCATCTCATCAACCGTTCCGATCACGGAGGGATGAACCGAGGCGGGTCTCTGAGTAGCGGCTTGAAGCTTCTGCCATTCAGGCTCCAGAGGACTTACCGCGGTCAGGAACCGTTCAGCGTTCTCTTGGCGGGTTAGAGTTGAGGCCGGAAAGAAGGAAAGATCCTGTTTTTGCGCTGCTGGCCAAAAAGCGCCCGGGACTTTGGTCGATGACTGATTATTCCTTTCGAAAGTGGGCTCGGTGGAATGGATCACGCCTTCAATGTCCGAAAGATCTGCCCGGTCTGCGATCAGTTCCTGAATGAACGGATCGCTCCAAAAACAGTCTTCTTTTGGCTTGTCCTTGATCAACTGGGATTGAGCAGGCCACTTTCCGTTCGAATTCAGGTTTGCTTTGAAGTGCTCTTTCCACCGCATCCGCCCCCGGATGTCGAAGAAAGCGTAGGTGGCGACGAGGAGCGCGAGGAAAATGCCGAGGTAGGCGAGGTAGCGCACCCACCAAGGCCGCTCGCGCCAGCGTCTCCGTGGTGGCGGAGGTTCCTGGCTTTCGGTGGGAGGGTCGGGGTCGTTCACGGCGGAAGAGGATACCCAAAGAGGCAGGGAATTGGCGAACCCTTTTCCGGGAAAGGAAGAGTGCCGGAGGCACGGCCGGAAGATAGCGCGGGGTGCAGCGGAGCGGAACCCCGGGAAGGGAAGATCTCCATCATGCGAGCCCTGGAGGGGCGTCGAGATGTTGGGCGATGGCGCGTGCGGTCCTGCGAACTCGGGTCTTTTTCAGGCGGGATGCAATCCTGCCCGGACATGCACGGAAGGGAATTCCATGCTACGGCTCGGCATGGGCTCGTCGTCTTTTTCGCCGCTCTCCGAGGAAATCCGCCAGCGGCTCGTCGCCGGGGAGACGGACACGCATTTCCTGGTCCAGGGGCGGCACGCGGTGACGGCGGCGTTGCATTCCGATTTCGCGGTCGATGCGGTGATCGTGGTGAGACGCGGGGAAGGAACGGGGTCCCCGGCGATCGCGGACGCGGCGCGGGCCAAGGACGTTCCCGTTTTCACCATCGAACCGGCGGAAGCGGAATCGCTGCTCGGCTTCGCCTTCCACCGCGGGGTGCTGGCGATCGCGCGGAAACCGGAGCGGGATTTCGCGGCCTGGGCGACCGGGGCGAAGCCGGAACGGATGGTCTTCCTGGAGAACCTCGCCGATCCGG
>JAUIGT010000315.1 GCA_030432615.1 Verrucomicrobiia bacterium | reverse complement strand
GGTGAAAAGAAGCACGAAACGCTCGTATCGCGCGTCGTCGTCGCTTTTCTGCTCTCGGCTGGTCTCTCGGGAATCGGTCATTCGCATCAGGGCGGGCGGCCCTTCACGATATCACTCCGCAAACCACCGGGATTGCCCCAAAAAAATCTCCTTCTTTGCGCGACCAGTCTCAGGGTCACTCCGTTCCAACCGGGTAATCTCCCGTCATGGAACCGGGGGGGTAAGGAGTCTCCGGATTTGTCGGTGGTTTTTGAGGCGGAGGAGGAGGAGGTGGAGGCGGAGATGGAGGACGATTCTCGCCCCCAGGGGCCGGCGGCGTAGGCGGCTGCGGCGGAGGTGGAGGAGGCAGGAACGGCTTGATCAGCGCGTTCAGCCCGATGGTGTTGCGTTGGGGCAGCCCGGGCACGCGATCCGATACTCCGTGGGTGACGACGGTCCAGCGATTCTCCGATTTTTCCCCCTGCTGCACGCCGAGCTGAGCGAGGATCTCGTCCTTGTCGATGCGGTCGTCGTTCTCGAACCCGTTCACCAGGTCGGACGAGTCGAGCAGTTTCTCGCCGTCGATGGTCACCATGACCGGTTCTCCGATGGGATTCCCCTCGCGATCGACGGTCAGGAAGATCATCTGGAACGGCAGCAACTCGAAAGTCCTCCCCCCGATCTCGAGACTCATCGTTCCATGGACCGAGATCAGTTTCACGATCCGTTCGCCGCGCTCGGCCGCGTCGCGGTCGTCCGGGGTGGCCACGGAGAAAAGTCCCAGCGAACCGGTGATCGCGGCGGTGACACTGCCGGCCCGGACACTGACGCCCCCTGCGCCGGGAGCCGTCTGGATGAGCACGGAGCCCTCGCGCAACTCGATCTCCCGGCTGCCACCGGCGAGGCTGAATATCGAGTTCGCCCCGATCCGCAGCAGGGTGCGATCCGCGAACTCCACCTCGGCCCGAGAACGCCGGCCGGTGGTCAGCGCGGATTTCCCGGCCACGACATCGCCGACCTCCGCCTCGCGCGGGGAACCCGAATCGGGCCGAAGGACCACCTCGCGGACCGCCTCGGTGACTTTCGCCGCGTCGAGGTCCGCCGCCGGAAGGTCGCACAGGGTCGTCGCCGCCGTCGCGATCGCCGCGATGCCAAGTTGTCGGATGGAATGCTTCATCAGAATCGCCAGTAGCCTCCCAGTCGCAGCCCGGTCTGCCACGCCTCGTAATCCCCTCCCACGTTTAGATTGGACTGGTTCCCGGAAAACGTGGCGTAGGCGCTGAGGTAGAGGTTGGGGGTGAAATTGTAGCTCACCGACCCACCGGCGGCGTGGTTCCAGTCCTCCCGCCCTTGCTCGGAATAGTCGAGAAAAGCCGACCGATAGAAGACCTCGGCCTTCACCTTGCGAACCGGGGTGATCCGATAGCCGAAAGTGGCGCTGTGATCATGGCGCTCGGCGTAGCCCGGGTCGCCGTCGAGGGCCACATCGGAGAGCCAGGACGCGTAGAGGAACTGTTCCCGGGACAGGACCCAGCTCTTGAAGAAGCCGGCCTGGAGCGAGTGGCTGGCGTAGATGTCGCCGTATCCGTCCTGGGGATCGCGAAACTCGGCGTAGTTGTAGCGGGTGAAGACGGAGACATCGCCCAGCGAACGAAGCACGTAGACGAGCCCCGTGCCGGCGTCCCAGGCGTCGAAATCGAGATCGGACAACGCGTTGTAGCGGAAGGTCTGCTCCCGCAGGGTCGCTTCCCCGTAGAGATTGCCGCGAATCACGGGCAGCCACGAGACCGAGAGGAGCGAGTTGAAGACATGATCCTCCCGTCGTCCCTCCTCGACGAGGTTGGCATTGTCGGTGAAATAGTAACCGGCCCAGGCATTGACCGTGAACGGCTCGTACCGCGCGTCCGGTTGCAGGATCATCTGCACCCCGAGATCATCGTCGGCGGAACTCCCCGGAGCGAAATCGGGAAGCATCAGGTCCGCCGAGCCGAAACGCCTATCCTGGCGAGTCTGGCTCGAGGTGAGCCCGTCCTGCGCCCAACCCGGCGTTGCCGAGAGGATTGCGAACAAAAGGACCACGCCTGGGCGCCAAGGGTAACCGTTTTTCATCTCCACGATGAGTTTCCGTCTCTCCTTGTAGCCGTTCTGGCCCGATTGTAAAGTCCGGTCCGTTCTCCGGCCCCCGACCCGACACGCATGATCCGTTCCGATTCCATCCGCCGCTGGGGATTTCTCGTCGTCGCCTGGTTGCTGATCGCGGGCGCCCTGGCCGGGCTGCTCACCTGCCCCACCATCCAGCGTGCCGCCCTGCCGATCTCACGGCTGCTGCTGACCTGGGATCTGCAGGTGAGTGACCGGATGGTAAACACGCTATCACCGCCCCCGAGTGAGGATGAGTTCGTGTTTCTCGCCATCGATGATTCCTCCATGGACATCGATCGCGAGGATCCCGCGGTCGTGTCGCAAAGTCGCCCCCTGACCCTGATGGCGGAGCCTTTCCCCTGGTCGCGCGAGGTCTGGGCGGCGGCGATCGAGCGACTCATCGAATCCGGCGCCCGGCTCGTCGTCCTCGACCTTCTCCTCCCCGCGCCCCGCGAAGGCGATGACGCCCTGCGCGAAATCGTCTCACGCCATCCGGACCGGGTCATCCTCGCGTCCAGTCTCGCCCCGCCCGCCAGCGGCCAGGGAATCGTCGGACTCGGCAAACTCACCTTGCCTTCCGACTCCATCCTGCCGCCCGAAAACGCGGAGCAACCGCGGATCGGATTCGTGAATTTCTGGCCCGACCTCGACGGAGTGGTTCGCACCGTTCGCTACCGGGAAACACTCGAAGCGATCGCCGCCCTGCCGGACGCGGCCGATTCGGTCGCCTATCCCTCGCTGTCGGCGGCCATGATGGAGGCTCTCGGCGAGAAGCTTCCCGACTACGCGGAACGCGGCATGTTCCGATTCCAGGTCGCGGACCGCGTTTTCACCGACTGGCGACCCCGGCCGTTCTACGAGATTTTTTGGCCGCGGACCTGGGAACGCAACTACGGCTCGGGCGAGTTTCTCCGCGACAAGGTCGTGCTCATCGGACCGTCCGCGCCGCAGTTTCACGACATCCACGTCACGCCCGCCGGCAACCTCCCGGGGCCGCAACTCCACCTCAATGCCGCGCACGCCGCCCGGCACGACGCCCTCATCCGAGAGGCATCCCCCCTCGTCACCGCCGCACTCGTCCTCGCTTTGGGCCTCGCCGCCACGCTCATCGTGGGCCGGCTCCAGCGTCCGTGGACGGCCCTCGCCCTGTTGCTCATCGCGGGGCTCGCCTACGTCGTCGTCGTCCGCCTGGTGCTGGAATCCGGTTATCTCGCCAGCACCTTCGGGCCGATCCTGAGCCTGGTTCTCGTCGGCTCGACAGGACTCGCCTTCGATCACGCCCGGGTCTATCGGGAACGCCAGCTGCTTCGTCGCGCCCTGGAGAGGCGGGTGTCGGCCGAGGTGATGGAGGAGATCCTCGCCAATCCCTCCAGCTACCTCAATCAACTGGGCGGGGTCCGCAAGCAGGTGACGGTGATGTTCTCGGACCTGCGCGGTTTCACCAGCCTGAGTGAATCCGCCTCTCCCGAGGAAATGGTCACCCGGCTCAACGCCTATTTCGATCTCATGGTCGGCGAGATCCAGGAGGAACGCGGAATGGTCGACAAGTTCATCGGGGACGCCATCATGGCCATCTGGGGCAGCGTCCCCTCGCTCCCGGCCAAGGAGGCGGTGGAACAGGCGGTGGCCGCCTCGCTGGGAATGGTCCGCCAGTTGGAAAAGCTCAACGCCCGCTGGGCCGACGAACATCCCGGTTCCGGGCCTCCCCGCTGGGCCATGGGAATCGGCATCCATTGCGGCGAAGCCATCACGGGCAACATCGGTTCCGAGAAGCGGCTCGAACTCACCGTCATCGGCGATGCCGTGAACCTGGCCTCGCGCCTCGAGGGCACCACGAAACGCTACGGGGTCTCGCTGGTGATCAGCGATGCGGCCGCCGAACAACTTTCCCCCGAAGACGGCTGGCTTCTCCGGCCGCTCGACCGGGTGCGGGTTTCCGGCCGCAGGACCCCGGTGACACTCTACGAACCGCTCGCCAGTCCGGCGCGCGGGAATCAGGCCCCGGCTCGTTCTCCCCTGGCGGAAAGCGCCCCGGCTTTCGCGGAGGCGTTCCGGGCCTACCTCGCCCGCGACTTCGCCGGAGCCGCGACACGCTACGAATCACTCCGCGCCGCCTTTCCCGATGATGTCGCCACCGCGATGCTCGCCGAGCGGTGCCGGGAATTTCAAACCCACCCTCCCGCGGAGGACTGGGAAGGCGCCATCGCGCTCCGTTCCAAGTGATGCCGCACTCGCTCCGTCAATTGACCGGCAGGGTCTCGGTGACGGCGCCCTCGGCGGGCTGAATTCCGAGCAGTTTGCAGACGGTGGCGTGGAATTTCTGGAAGTTGATCTCCCCGAGGTCCCCGCTTGCCGGCGATTCGGGATAGCCCCAGATGATGGCCTGGCCGGACATCCGGATGGACGTCTCGACCGGGTAGCCGTAACCGCCGAACAGTCCCGGCCCCTCACCCGGATCGAAGACCGGCTCGCTGGCCGTCGCGTCGGTGAAGGCATAGCCGTTCTTCAACACCAGTACTCGATCACCGATCCGATCCTTGGCGTGGTAGGCCCAGTCTTCGGGCAGTTCCTCCTGGGTGAGGGTGCGGAAGTAGATGCGCTTCCGGAGTTCGCCGTCGAGATTGTCGATGACGATCTTGGCCTGCCCCTCGTTCTCGGGCAGGTCCTTGAAGAAGAGATGACCGACGGCGTCGTGGGCGACCACGTCCAGGTTCTTCATGAGGTCGTCACCGAGCAACTGCGGCAGGTTGATGTTCTTGTCGAGGTCGACCAGGCCGTGATCGGTGGTCACGATCACCGAGAGCCCGCCCTTCTCCGGCGCGAGATCGGCCCACTTTTCCTCCACCTTCTTGAAGAACTCGCCGAGCAGGGTGTCCAGTTCGCCCACCGCCTTGTAGGTCCCCGTCTCGCGCGGGCCGTTCTTCATGCCGGCGTCGAGCAGGCCGTTGAGACGAACCATGAGAAGACGAAGTTTCTTCTCGTCCTTGTCGTTGCTCCAAGCCTCCCAGAGGGCATCGAGGCGCTGCTGGTCGGTGAGGGCCGGATCATGGGAATCGAGGAAGTAGGCGGTCGGGTTTTCGCCCTGCTTCTGCGACAGCGGCCAGTCGTGCACCAGGGTGCGGATACCCTGGCGGGTCGCCGTGGTCCAGATCGGCTCGGCGCGAAGCAGCGACTGGTCCAGCGGCTGATCGACGATCTCTCCGCCCTCCGTTCGGAAGCGATCGAGCGGGATGCCGTGGGTATCGACCAGCGTGCCCGTGGCCAGGCTGGCGTGGGCCGGGAAGGTCAGGCAGGGGAAATTCGGACGCAGTTTCGTGGTCGCGGCTCCTTCGGAAATCATGCGGTCGAAGAAGGGCGTGTCCGAGTTCTCGATGTAGTCGCCGCGGAACCCGGGAATGCTGATCCAGAGGACCACCTTGGGACCGTCGCCGGCCACGACCTTCGGTTCATCCGAGACCACCGGCTCCTCCATGGCCACCGTCTCCGTCTTCGGCTTGTTCTTTTCCATCCACTCGGCGATCACCGTTTGGGTGGCGCGGTCGCCATCCATGGCGACGCGCTTGAATTCGAGGTCGGCACTGCCCTTGGTGACGAACAGCAGCATCACCCCGGCAAGGATGACGATGAACAGGGTGATGAGGGAACTGGCGAGGGAACGAAACATGGCTCTGGCACCCATCAGCGGGTAGGAAAAGTCTAGCGACGAAGCGCCGATTCGCAAAGGGCAAATCGGCCCCCCGGAAAAACCGCACCCCAGCCGCCTGTCCCGCGACCGGCCAAAAGCGTTCGCATCTCCCTGGCAATCGGCTTACCCTCCGCGCTTCAATTCCATGAGCGCCCCCTCCTCCGAAACCAAGTCCGTCTCCAAATCGCCCCGCTGGACGATGGAACGCGCCGAGGCGGAACCCGGTCCGGGCCTGCATCCGCTGGCGGGTTCGAACTTCCGCACCTTCCTCACGCACTATTTCCGCCAGGGCAACTATTCCGCGCGTTCCCGCAAGCAACGCATCATCGCCTGGGTCGCCCAGTTCACTCGCGGCCCGTGGTCGCTGCTGGAGCAGATCCAGTGGGGACGAAAAATCCGCGAGCATCAACTGGAACAGCCCCCGATCTTCCTGATCGGTCATTGGCGCAGCGGCACCACTCATCTCCACAACCTGCTCAGCCGCGATCCCCAGTTCGGCTTCGTCGATTTCGGGGAAACCGCGATGCCGTGGGACATGATGGGCAAGAAAGTCGAACTGGGACGGCGACTCATCGACAACGTGCTCCCGGAGACGCGCGGCTACGACAACGTGAAGCTCTCGCTCGACCAGCCGCAGGAGGAGGAGATGGCGCTCGGCAACCTCAACCCCATCGGCTACTACAACATCTACTATTTCCCCCAGCAAACGGAAGCCTACGCCCGACAGGCACTCTTCTTCGAGGGGCTCGATGAACAACAGATCGCCCGCTTCGAGGAGGCCTACGAGTTCCTCGTCCGCAAGCTCAGCCTGGTGAAACAGGGCAAGCGACTCCTTTTCAAGAACCCGCCCACGACCACGCGCATCCGGCTGATCCGGAAGCTGTTTCCGGACGCCAAGTTCGTTCATATCGTCCGCAATCCCTATCCGGTCTACCGCAGCAGCATCGGCAAGTTTCCCCGGCTCTACAACGCCTTCGCCTGGCAGGATTTCCAGGACGTCGATACCCACCGGTTCACCATCGACACCTACGAAGCGCTCATGCGTCGCTATCTCCAGGATCGTTCGATCCTGGCGGAGGGCGACCTCTTCGAGACTTCCTACGAGAAGATCACCGAGGATCCTCTGGGCGAGATCGGTCGCATCTACGACGCGCTGGGAATCGGGAACAAGGAACCGGGCCTCGAACAGATCGGACGCTACGTGGAAACCATCCGGGACTACCAGCCCAACATGCACCGCATGGCTCGCCGCCACGTGGAGGAAATCCAGGAGCGCTGGCGATTTTCCTTCGAGGAGTGGGGCTATCCTCTCGAGCCGCCCTCGGACATCGAAGTGGTCGATTGACCGGCTCTGCGGCAATTCCGGCCAAGCCTTCGACAAAATACGGCGCTTGCTCGGAGCGAAACCGATCATAGTGGATTTTTCGCATTGGAGTTGCCTCCGCAGACGTAGTTTCTTGCAGCCATGTCCCAGTCAGCCTCTTCGCTACTCGACTCGCGTTCCGTTCGCGAATGGTCGCGTGTGCACGCCTGGACCAATCTCTTTTATCTCTTCCTCGACTACCTGGTGGCGGCGGCGGCGACCGGGGTCGCTGTCTGGTTCCACTT
>JAUIGT010000314.1 GCA_030432615.1 Verrucomicrobiia bacterium | reverse complement strand
GCAAGCGAAAGCTCTGGCGCGATGACGAGGACCGGGGTCTCCTGATGGCATGGATCAGGCTTCTACCTTCCCTTGAATCGCACCGTCTCCCATGAAAAAACTCCTCATCCTCAGTTCCAGTCCCCGCCGCGACGGCAACTCGATCCGCCTCGCCGAAGCCGCCGCTCATGGAGCCACCGAGGCCGGGCACGCGGTCGAGATTTTCCAGGTGGACGACCATGTCAGCAGCTTTCTCCGCGATTGCCGCCAGTGCCGAAACGACCGGGGAGAATGCGGGATCGAGGACGGCTTCCGCGAGTTGTTCCTCGAGCACTACCTGCCCGCCGACGGCATCCTCTTCGCCACCCCGCTCTACTGGTACGGCATGAGCGGACAGCTGAAGACCTTCTTCGACCGCACCTTCTGCTACTACGCCGCCTCCTGTCCCGACAGTGCCGCCAACATCGCCGGCATGGCGCGAAAACGCATCGGCCTGCTGATCAGTTCCGAGGAAACCTATCCCGGCGCCATCCTCGGCGTGATCCACTCGATCCAGGAATTCTCCCGCTACACCCACAGCGAGTTCGTCGGCGTCGTCCAGGGGATCGGAAACCGGCGCGGCGATGTCGATCGCGATCCGGAAGATCCCTTGGAGAGAGCGTCGCACCTCGGCGCGACGATCTTCGACCGGCACTTTTCGGACTATCGAATCGACACCGAAAGGACAGGCAGCGTGTGGGCGACGTGAAGGAAAGCGGTTTCGGGCTCGACGCCCAACCCGACAGGGTCCACTCGCCGGCCCAACAGGGTCAAACCAATCGCCCCTCCCGCATCTCCACCGACCTGCCCGCCGCGGCTTTCGCCCGGTCGTCGTGGGTCACCATGAGCACGGCTCCGTCGCCGGTCGCGGCGAAATTCCCGAGGTGCTCCAGGATGATGGCCGCGTTTTCGGCATCGAGATTTCCCGTCGGCTCGTCGGCGAGGATGAGGGCCGGTGAACGCAGGAAGGCCCGCGCCAGGGCCACCCGCTGCTGTTCTCCGATGCTCAGCTTCGAGGGCACATGGTGAAGCCGGTGACCGAGTTGGAACCGATCGAGCAATTCGCGCGCCCGGTCGCGGAACTCGCCGTTCGTGGAGGTTCCCGCCAGTTCTCCGACAAGGACATTGTCCAACACGTCGAGAAAGGGAATCAGGTGGAATTGCTGGAAGACGAAACCGACCCTCTCCGCCCGAAACGCCGCCCGCGCCTCCGCGCCGAGGGCGTAGGGATCTTCGCCTCCGATTTCCAGCACGCCGCTGTCGGGGGACAACAGGCCGCCTGCCATCAGCAACAGCGTCGACTTTCCGCATCCGCTCGGCCCGTGCAGGGCGACGAAATCGCCCGGCGCCAGGGAAAGGGAAACATCATCGATGGCCTGGACGTTCCCGTCCGGGGTTCGGTACCGCTTCGACACGTTCGCGACGGAGAGCGCCGAAGGGGAAAGCTCGGTTTCCGGAGAGGCGGCGGTGTTGGGGTTGGATTCCGTCATCGAGGGAAAATTCGTATCGGACTCGGGCGGGAACGACCGTGCCCTCCGGTTTCAGTCATGTCGCAAAACCTCGGCGGGATCCCGCTGGGCCGCCGCCAGCGAGGGCAACCACGCGGCAAGCGCGGCCAGCAAGGGCGCCGTGACGATCGCCGCGATCCACTCGCCGCTCTCGATGATCGGTCCCGAATCGACCGAGGGAAGCTTGACCACCTTGGCGACGACGACGCCGATCACCCCGCCGACTACGCCGGCCAACACCGCGCGCCCGAGAAAAGCGCCGAGAATGGTGCGTCCCTTCACCCCGATGGCCCGCAGGATGCCGATCTCGGGCAGTCGCTCGCGCACGTTGATGAAGGCGAGCAGGCCGATCCAGATCATGGAGACGAGCGTCGCCACCGGCAGCAGCCAACCGGCGAGCTTCTCCCGCTCCGCCCGCAGGCGGGCGCGCTGCTCCTCCTTCGCCTCGATCTGGGCTCGCGACGTGGCCGCCGCCTGGTTGCGCGCCTCGGCCCGAGCCAGCGCCGTGCTCTGGGTTTCGATGATCTGGGTGTTCGGCAGGATCTCCCCCAGTTCGGCGCGAATTTCCCCGAGCCGATCGACGGTCGCGCAGTTGCATTCCAGCGCCTGGATGGCGTTGATCTCGCCCTTCATGTCGAGCATTTCCTGGCACTCGCCGAGATTCATCCAGAGGGTGATGTCGTCCTTGGAACCGCGAGCCTCGTAGGTGTCGTCGATGGTGAACTCGCGTTCCATGAAGGTGACCGTGTCGCCCTTCTTCAGGCCGAGGCTCCGATGCAGTTCGTAGCCCATCACCAAGTGCCCGGGCTCGACCGGATCGATGAGGGGCGCCTTGGGACTGCGGTGAGCGATCGGGACCTCGCCGCGCACGCCGATGAGGATGACGGTCCGTTTTTGCTCGGGCCATTCCAGTTTCTTCGTCAGGCTCGGCAGGAGGTGATTCACGGTGACGACGCCGCTCTCGGCCAGCTTGGTCACGTATTCCTCGGGCATCGTCCGGGAGGCGAAGCCCTCGGCGTAGACCTCGCTCAGGTCCTGTCCTTCGGGAAAGATGAAGAGGTTGAATCCGAGCCCCTTCATCGACTTGCGGATCTCGTCCTCCAGCTTCGCCATCTCGGCCTTGGTGGCTTCCTCCATCTCGTCGATGACCGCTTCGGTCTCGCGGTCGTAGGCCCGCAGCGCGCCCACCGTGGACAGCACCGCCGCCACCGCCACCGCCGCGCCGAGCACGGAGAGAGCGAAGTTGACCTTGCGGTGCCGAATTTCGCGGAGGATTAGCCGGTGAAGAGTCATGGGGATTGGCGCCGGAGGATGAGGAAGGTGCCGAAGCCGAGAATGACGACGAGGATTCCCGCCAAGCCGAGAATCAAGGCCATGGGAACCACCGTTTCCGGCTCGGCCATTTCCTCCTCAGCCGATTCGGTCGCCGGTTCCGGATTCGTTTCCGCAGTGGTCCCGGCGTCGACTTCCGACGTCGCCGGTGCCGCGGCCTGCGTGAGGATTCCGGTCCCCTCCAGTGGCGGCAGCACCTTGTCGATGACCACCTCGCTGCCGTGGAGCGCGGTCTCCCAATCCGCGGCCACCAGCAGGTCGAGCCCGGGGTTCTGATCCTTCACCTCGCAGGAACAGGCGCCGCAGATGTAGGCGCCGTATTCCATGACGTTGTCGACATGGATGCCGCGCTCGATGAGCGGCTCCAGCAAGCGCCCGCGACCGAAGACGGGGAAAACCATCGTGTCGGCGGCGTACTGACCGAGATCGTCCTCGATGTTCAACACCATGGGCAGGAAAAGCGCCTCGGCCGGATCGTCACGGGAAATTCGCAGCACCGAGAAATCGATCTTCAGCGGCACGTGCGAGCGAAGGATGTCGTCGGAGTTTACCGCCGCGAAATTCTCGGCCGACTCCGCTTCCTGCCGGGTCATGACGCCATCGGGAATGCGCAGGGTCTCCTTCGCCTTGCCGATCGCTTCCTCCAGCGTGGTCACGGCGGCATCGTTGGCCGCGGCGTCGGCGCCCTCCACCACCAGCCAGACCGCCGACTCGCCCGCTAGGAGGCGCTTGGCCAGTTCCCGCCGCGTCGGGGAGTCGATCAGTCGGCGGGCGTTCTCCAGGGTCAGTTCCCCTTCCCAGATCGGTTTCATTTCATAGCCGCGAATCCGCTGCGGATAAGTCACCCGCAACTTCGCGGTGGCGGCTCCCTCCGCGGGCGCCGCGGCGATCTCGAGATCGAGGTTGGCGGCAACTCCGCTCGTGGCCGGATTCAGTCGATCCGGCTCCTGGCTTTCCAGGTAGTCGATGGCGGCCTGCTCGGTTTCGGAAAACGTTCCCGACGGACCGGGGAACACCGTGACCTGGTAGGGGTCGGCCTCCCAGCGCTCGAGCGCGAATCGGAACACCGGCACCTGGCAGGCCAGGGCCACGCCGGAAGCCAAGATCACCGCGAGCGAAACCGGGAGCAGATAGCGACGAAGACGAGGGCTGAACACGGAGGCAGTCTGGCATTTCGCTTCCGCCTTGCAAAGCCCGCGATTGAGGGAGCGCTGCGGGATTCCCTCGACGCCGCTCTTCCGCTAGGTTTCCGGCATGACTGGTCGTCGCCCCTGGTTTCCCATGCTTTTCCTCGCCTTTGCCGCGCTATCCGCTCAGGCCGGCGACTGGCCGATGTGGCGTCACGATCCCGGCCGCACCGCGACCTCGAACGAGGCGCTTCCGGAAGAACTCGAACTGCTCTGGACGCGCCAACTGCCCCCTTCCGAGCCCGCCTACCGCGACGTCCGCCTCCAGTTCGATGCCGCGCCGGAACCCATCGTACTCGGGAAACGCGTCTTCCTGGCTTCCAACTCCGAGGACAGCGTCACCGCCTTCGACGCCGACACCGGCAAAGAACTCTGGAAATTCTTCACCAATGGCCCCGTCCGCTTCGCGCCTGTCGCGGGTCAAGGCCGGGTCATCTTCGGTTCCGACGACGGCTGTGTCTATTGCCTGAAGGCCTCCGACGGTTCGCTGGTCTGGAAAAAACGCGCCGTTCCCTCGGAGCGGATGGTGCTCGGCAACGGGCGACTCATTTCCGTCTGGCCGATCCGGGGCGGCCCGGTTTTGCACGAGGACCGCGTCTACTTCGCCGCCGGCGTCTGGCCGCTGGAAGGCACCTTCGTCTTCTGTGTCGATGCCGAAACCGGCGAAACCATCTGGCGCAACGATCGCGCCGCCTATCGCTACCAGGTGCATCCTCACAACGCCGAGGCCTACGGCGGGCTCGCGCCCCAGGGCTACCTGCTGATCGAAGGCGAGGACCTCGTCGTTCCCAGCAGCCAGGCCTACCCGGCGCGTTTCGATTTGAAAACGGGAGAACTGAAGGAGTTCGAACTGCCCGCCCCCGGTCGCCTGCCCGGCGGCTGGTTCGCCTCGACCCCGTCGGAAAAGGAGGCCCTGAAACTGAAACGCCGCGGCCTCCTCTTCGACGAGGACGTCAACGCCAAGCCGCACGAGGACAAGATGCGGAACGAAGGGTTGCCGGAGATCCGGACCACGCTGCGAACCCGGGACCGGGAATGGAAATTTGCCGACGGGCTGCCCGGCGTGGAGGAAAAAATCAGTTCGATGGTCGCCGGCGACGGAAAGCTTTTCGTCATCACGGAATCGGGAATCCTTCACTGCCTCGGCGCGAACAACCAAGGCGAAGTCGCCCGCCACCAACTCGGCACACCGCTTGCCGCGGAAATTGAATCCGACCTCCCCGCCCTCGACCAACTGCCCCGGCATGGTCTGACCATCATTCTGGGCCTGGATCATCCTGAGCGGCTTGCCGCGCTTCGCGGGAATCCCGATGGAAAAATCGTCGGCATCGACGCTCGACCTGACAGGGTTGAATCACTGAGGCAACAGGGTTGGGTCGGCTCGCGCGCTCACCTGATCGCAACCGATCCCGCGAAGATCACGCTGCCTCCCTACTGCGCCAGCCTGGTCGTTGTCGATGAAAGCTTCGCCCGAGATGCGGCTATGGTCACTCGTTATGCCGAAGCCTTGCGTCCTTTCGGCGGAATGATGATCGGGCGCGACCTGTCTCTCGATCCCGGCTCGGAAGGCACTCGTTTTCTCCTCAAGACTCTCGACGGCTGGACCATCATCACCCGCGAGGGCCCTCTCGAGGGCTCCACCAACTACACCGGCGACTGGGCGCCGAGCGAGGACCAACTGGTGAAAGCCCCGCTCGGGCTGCTCTGGTTCGGCGACGCCGTCACCCACTTCAAGCGTTCCCCGCAGCCGAAATTCATCGACGGCGTCATGATCTCGAATCCGAAGGACTGGACCGACGCCTCCACCCGCGAGGGCAAGATCGACTACCGGCTCCTCGACACCGAGTTCACCGACGTCTACACCGGGCGTCAGTTCGCCAAGGACGAGATCCCCGAGTTGCGGCAAAGCTTTTCCGAGATCGACAAGCAGACCATCCAGCCCGCGCAGTATCGTCCTCCGCGCCAGAAGGACGACTGGAAGCCCGAGGCGCCCCGAGCGGGCGAACGCGTCAATCCGCTGACCGGCGAAACCGAGGCCCGCGAGTTTCCGAAAAGCTACGGCTGCGACGGCGGGGTCGACTACGGCCTGCTTTACTCGATGCGCTCGGGCACGCCGGCTTTCTACGACAAGCGCATCGAGAGCGGCACCATCAACATCAGCGGCCCCCGCAGCGGCTGTACCAACAGCATCATCCCCGCGAACGGCATTCTCAATCTCCCCTTCTTCTACGAGGGCTGCACCTGCGCCTACCCGCTGCCGATGTCGCTCGCGCTGGTCAGCATGCCGGAGACCTTCGAGCAATGGGCCTCCTGGGGCGCCCTACCCTCCGAAGCCCTCGACGGAAAGCTCCAGCGCATCGGCCTCAACTTCGGCGCGCCCGGCGATCGCATGACCGAAGACGGCACCCTCTGGCTCGACGTGCCCAACGTCGGAGGACCGTCTCCGGACATCTCGATCACCACCGAGCCACCGCTGGAGGAACTGGAGACCTTTTATCGGCATTCGCTCTTCCTGGAGAAAGGCGGCACCGGCTGGCCCTGGGTGGCGGGCTCGGGAGTCCGGGGAATCAAGTCCATCTCGATTTTGGGTTTGAAGCCCGGAGACTATCGTGTGCGAGCGACTTTCTGTGCGCCGGACATTCCTGGCGAATTCCCGATGTCGGGAACCGTCTTGATGGTCACTTCGGGCGAAAACACCCTGGCCTCGGTTCCCGCGATTACCGATCACGAAACCGCGCAGACCCACGAAATTCCCAGCGTTGTCGTGCCCGACAACGGGAAACTCACCTTAAGGCTTTCCGCCATCGACAACGAAACCTACCTGAATGGTATCGAGATCATCCGCGCCGATCTCCCGATCTCTCCTCTCCCGAAATGGTAATCACCTCATGAAACTCCGCCTCGTTCTCCCTCTGTTCACCGCCTGCCTCTGGCTCCAAGCCCCGAGCCCCACGCTCCACGCTGGCGCCGACGGCGCCCCCCGCCCCAACATCGTCCTCATCATGTCCGACGACATGGGCTGGTCGGACATCGGGTGCTACGGCGGCGAGATTCCCACACCCAATCTCGATCGCCTCGCGGAGAACGGGCTGCGCTTCACCCAGTTCTACAATACCGGTCGCTGCTGCCCCACCCGCGCCAGCCTCCTGACCGGACTCTACCCGCACCAGGCGGGAATCGGGCACATGATGGGCGACGATGGCCTGCCCGGTTACCAGGGTAACCTCAATCGCCAGTGCCGCACCATCGCCGAAGTCCTCAAGCCGGCCGGCTACGGAACCTACCTGGCCGGGAAATGGCACGTCGCCAAGGACATCAAGCCGGAGGGGCCGAAGCACACCTGGCCGCTGCAGCGCGGCTTCGAGCGATTCTACGGCACCATCCACGGCGC
>JAUIGT010000313.1 GCA_030432615.1 Verrucomicrobiia bacterium | reverse complement strand
GGTAGTCCTCCAGCCCGGCGATGGCATTGCCGACCTCGACCCGCAGCGCCCCGGGTTCCGCCCCCTGCAGGACGGTGCTCACCCGGGTGAGCCCGCCGTATTGCCCGGTGAAACATCCGCAGGGCTCGATGCGTCCGCTGGTGTCGCAGGTGAAGTAGAGATCGAAGGGCAACGGCCCCCCGACGTTCTTCTTCTCCCCACACCCCGCCAGGCCGGCGGCGAGGACAACGGCCACGAGTCCAAAGACGGTGGCGTGGGCGGCAGCGCGAAGGGTCATCGGCGAAATCAGTCTCGCTGGGGAGAGCTCAGTTCAGCAGCGCGTGGATGAGGATGTTGACATTCACCTTTTCCGATTCGCGGATCTGGTTGCCGCCGCAACAGCAGCAGCCCTTGGCGTTGCCGACATCGTTGAGCCCCTCGGAGGAATAGATCACCGCCAGTCGCCCATCGATCTCGATGCCCTCGACCAGGGTGGTCCCGCCGCCTTTCAGGGTGAGGCTGGAGACCTGGTAGACGGTGGAGAAGATGGGGTGATCCATGGGGATCTTCTTGAGCGGCGCATCGGGAAACAGCGCCCGCAGCTCGGCGCGGAAGCTCTGGTCCCAGGTCTTGTCGGAACACCCGGGACTGGCGAGGAGAAAGCCGCCGCATTTGAGGTAGCGCGAGAGATTCTCCCGCTCGGCCTCGCTGAAACGGAAGCTGCCCTCGCCCGAGATCACCGTGAACGGCGAATCGAAGAGCGCCTCGGTATCGAGTTTCACCGAGTGGAATTTCGGCAGCACGTCGAGGCCGGTTTCCTTGGCGGTGGTGGAGAGGAACTTGTCCGCGAAACAGACCGAGGTCTTGCCGGAGGCGTAGATCAGGTTGTTGCAGCGGATGGCCAGCAGCTCGTCCACCTGGCTGGGGGTGAGGTCGCCGCCGCTCGCGGGCAGGATGGCCGCGAGGGCCAGCAGGGAGAGGCCGGTCGTCAGGCGCCGGGTCGTCATGGGGTCTCCTTTCGGTTTCTGGTCGTGGTGAGTTTGTCGAAGTAGGCATCGACCAGGTCCCCGTACTCGTCGAGGATCAGGTCGCCGGTGGCGGAGCGCGAGGGGCGATTGAGCGCGCGCGGTTTCCCCTGGGCGTCGCCGTCGGCATCCTCCGCCAGGGACATGTCGGGCGCCGGGCTCCCGTCGGCCATGCCGTCGGTGCGGTTGGCGGAATCCGGTCCCGTTTTTCCGAGCATGGATTCGCCTCCCAGCAGGCTCAGGTTGGGTCCGTCCTGGGAACCTCCCATGCCCCTGAACCCGGCCATGCCCATGCCGCCGCCTCCCATGCCCCGGCCCTGGCCGAGCTTGAGGCCGAAGGTCCGGGACTGGGCCATCTGGGAAAAGGTGTTGCCGGCCATCATCTGGTGCATGAGTCGCAGCCGCGCGGTGAACTCCCCGCCCATGCCGCCCTGGCATTGCCCGCACTGGCTCATGAGCTTTTCCATCTCGCCGCGGAGGTGCTCGGCCCGATCGTGGGAAGCCTGGCCGCGCCCGCTCAGCATGGTCCGGGCGCTCTGGTCGGCGAGGGAGGACAGGTTGGCGGACTCGATGGCGTCCGCGATGGCGCGGGCGTCCCCGGCCGCCTCGGGATAGGCTTCCTCGGCGTTGTCGGCGCCTTCGCGGAGGCGCTCCACGATCTGGTCGAGGGCCTCGCCGACGAGGCGCTCGGTGCCCGCCATTTCCTGCAGCGCCAACTGGTCGTCGCGGGTCAGTTCCGGCCGCGAGGCGTAGGCGGCGGTCTGCCGGGCGAGTTCCTCCTGCATGGCGTAGGCCTGCTGGAAGGCGTTGATGGCCTTGAGCAGTTGCTGGATCTGGTCGGCATCCTGGATGGCGTCCGCGATCTGTTTCTCCGCCGCTTCCCGGGCGGGGTCGAGCCGATCGGCCTGGGCCTCGGCCTGCTGGGAAAAGGCCTCCATCGATTCCGCCGACGGCGAGGCGCCGAGGAACTGCTCGTTGCCCTCCTGATTCTGCGCGATCGATTCGCGAATCCTGGCGGCCTCTTCATCGAGCACCTTCTGGAGATCCTTCTCCAGGTCGTAGAGCGGCTGGTCGCGCGTGGCCGATTCCATCTTCTGCGCCAGTTTTTCCAGTTTCCGGTTCAGCTCCGACTGCCGGGCGGCGAGTTCGTCGCGGGTGGCCTGGTCCGGGTCCGCTCCCGCCGCGGCGGCTTCCTCGGCCAACTCGCGCTGTTCCCGCGCCAGGTCGCGCAGCTCGTCGTGGAGGGTGGAGTATTTCCGCTCCAGGTCCCGGATCTCGGTCTCCATCCGGAGGTAGTCGTTGTACTGTTCCTCGCTGATCACTTCCAGCGTCAGGGTCGGCGTCCGCGCCAGTTGCGGGTCGGGCCGGATGTCGGTCGTCTCGCCGAAGATCGCGATGACATCTCCCGGCGCGGCCCCCATTTCCGAAGGGGCGACGCGGACCGTCTCCAGGGCCTCGCGCGGGGGCGGATCGGCCGCCATGGGGACGGTTTTCGGTTCGGCGAAGGCGCCGTTGATCCCGTTGTGCAGCCGCATCGACCGGAGACCGTAGTCGTCCGAGGCGCGGAAGGCGACCTTGGTGGCGAAGGTATCGACGATGAAGCCGTCGGCGGTCGGCTCGGTGATGCTGATCTCCGGCGGCAGGTCGTGGGTGACCACCAGGTTCACCGCCAGCTCCCGGTCGGCGGGCAGGCCGGTGACATCGCGCAGATCGAATCGCAGGCGACCTGAGATTTCCGGCGTGACCGTGGCCCGGGCGACCTTCGGCTGCTCGGGATCATCGACACGCAGCGGAATTTCCAGCGGCTCGGGATCGGAGGACTGCAGGCCGACCGAACCCTCCGACAGCGGGCGATTCGAGCGGAGGGAAAAGGTCACCTCGCTCCCCGACAGGACCGAAAGCGTCGGCGCGGTCGCCTTTTCCATCCCCAGCCGGTTCTCGCGCCTGGCCAGCTTCGTGTAGGCCGGCGCGTGCACCGTGGCCTTCGCTTCCTCCAACTGCGGCGAAAGGATGACGCCGATGCGGCGCGCCTCGCTGATCGAGCGCCGGGTCCGGGTGTGGGCGCGGACCACGAGGTCGGCATCGACCTGCTCGATCTGCTGGACGAAGCGATCCCCGCCCTGGGCGAACATGGGAATGGTGGTCCGCTTCTCCGGATCGTCGGCGTGCTCGATCGTGAGGAACAGCTCGCGCGGCCGGTGTCCCCCGTATTTCACCTCGATGGTGGCCGGCTGGTGATACACCACCCGCGCCTGGTCGTCCTCCGGCGTCACGATCGCCAGCTGGGTGAAGGAAAAAGGCGGGTGATCGCCGAACGGATCGACGAAGCGCAGCAGCTCCCGTCCCGCGATCTGGGAAAAGATCACCGCCGGCAGCACCACCAGGGCCACCGGCAGGGTCGCCCGCCAGAAAGTGCGCCCCAGGGTCGGCGACTTGGTGAGGGGAACGAAATCGCGCCCCTCCACCTCGCGCGCAGCCTCGTCGACGGCGCGCTCGGCCAGCTTGCGGGTCAGGGCCGGCAGGGTTTCGTCCTTCGCCTTTTCCCGCAACTGGAGCACGTTGATCAGCTTCGATCCCAGGGAATCGTCCCGCGCCTCCAGCACCCGCGCCACCGGGAGGAGCGATTCGCCGCCCCCGAAGGCACGCCGGAAAAATCGGCCCACGAACACCAGCAGTGCCCCCAGGCCGGCGAGGCCGACGATCAGCCGGGCGGTCGCGCCGAGCTGGAGGACGAGGTCCACCGCCACCACCAGCAACACCGCCGCACAGACGAATTTCAGCCCACGCAGGAACCATTCGAAGGCACAGGTCCGGCGCCAGGCCCAGTTGGCCCGATGCAGGCGCTGGATGAGATCGGTGGTGCTCATCTTGGTAGGGTATCCTCTCTGAAAATCGGCAGTTTGGAAAGGCGATAACGCAACAGGCTCACAGCAGTCCCCAGCGGCGGCGCAGGAACCACTCCAGTCCCAGCAGGGCGAAAAGCAGGTAGAAGAAGCTCGCCCGATCCCAGGCGCTGCGGCGTTTCACGATCGGCGGCGCGTTCGATTCGGCCACGGCCACGCGATCGAGGCCCGCAATCACCTCGCGAAGACCGGCGGCATCGAGGAGTCGCCCGCCACTGACGTCGGCCAGCTTGCGAAGATAGGCGAAATCCGGCGCCACCTCGGTGGTTTCCCGTGCCTCCAGGTAGACGGCGAACCGGCACTCGTGGTTCTTTCCGCCCACGTGAATGACACCCCGGTAACGCCCGGCGTCCTTGGCCACCATCGACCCGTGCCAGGCGCTGCCGTTCTCCTCCTTCTCCAGCGGCACGCCCGCCACCGCCTGGTCGTCGCGAAACACCGTGATCTGCGGGGCCACCGGCGGTGGTTGGTCGACCCCGGGATGGAGGGTGAAGCGAATCTGTTCCCCGACCTTGAGATTGGCGGAACTCACCGTGAGCCGCGTCTCGGTCCCGGGCGTGGCGTTCGACCGCGCCACCAGGTTGAGCAGCATCTGGTTCCAGAAGGCGTCGTAGAGATTGTTGGCCGGTTCGCTCCGCTGGTTCAGCGACCATTTCCACAATCCCCCCACCGCCACGGCCAGCACCTGGCCCTTTCCGTGCCGGCGATGGATGAAGGCGGGCGTGGAACTCTGCTGCCCGCTGTCCTCGGCCAGCGCCTCCACCGCCGCGAGCGTCTTCGGCGGTTCGACGACCCGGGCGATCGGCAGTTCCGGCAGCGATTCCGCGCCACCCGGGGCCGTGGCCAGCAGTTCCAGCGGCACCACCTGCCCGGAGCCGCGGCCTTTCACCACCCGGACCGGACCCGTCGCCGCGTCCGACCACGGTGCGGGCGCAAGTTCATCGAAGATCGGATCCTCGCCCGGCTTGCCGCGGGCGAAGACCACGGTGCAACCGCCTTCCTCCACCGCCTCGGCCAGGGCCCGGAGCTGGTCCTCCGACAGCGCGCGATCCGTTTCCCGGCCGAGAATGAGGAGCGGGTAGTTGCTGAAATCCGCCACCGTCTCCGGCATCGGGCGCGGCTTTCCCTCGTCGTCGGTTCCCATCACCATCGGCTCCTTCTTCCCGAAGGACAGTACCGTCGTCAGTTCGACCCGATCGTTCTGGGTCAGGGTGCGCCGGAGGAAGGTCGTGTCCCAGTGCGGGGAACCCTCGACCAGGAGCACCGGGACGCGGGCGTCGGTGACGTTGAGAAAGGTGAAGGCGCTGTTATTGTCCAGCTCGCGCTCGCCCGGCAGCGAGGTGACCCGCAGTTCGTATTCGTACTGGCCGGGCTCAGGTTCGCTGACGTCGAAGCTCACCGGCACTTCCCAGCCCGGTTCCGCCGAGATGCGGCGGTCGCGCACCAGTTTCCCTTCCCGGAGCAGCTCGACCCGCAGCGGCCGGGGCTCGCTGCCCATCAGGCGCACCGCCGCCTGGAGACGCGACTGCTGTTTCACGAAAGTGTAGGGCTGGTAGGACGCGATGTGGAGACTGACGTCGGGAATGGTCTGCTGCTTGCCCATGGCGACCGGGTAGATCGGCACCTGCTTGGAGCGCGCCAGCTGCGCGGTGCGCTCGGCCGAGACCATCTCGAAATCGTGACCGTCGCTGAACAGGAAAAGCCCCACCCCGTGCTCGTCGGTGCGCAGGGCGTCGAGCACCGCGCTCAGCGACTGGTGAAACCGCGTCGTCTCTCCGGTCGCTTCCAGGGCCGGGATCTCGCCCGCCGCCAGTGGCCGCGAATTCTCGGCGAACTCGAACAGGCGCACCTCGCCCGGCGCGTCCTTTTCCGCGTTCATCAGGCCCGATTCCGCGAGAATCCGGCGGGCGGCATCGAGGCGGCGCACCTGGCCGGCGCTGTCGGTTTCCCGCATGCTCCGCGAGGTATCCATCGCCACCAGGGTGACGCGGTTCGGATGCTTCCGCGACCGGGTTTCCTCGATCATCGGCTGGAACAGCAGCACCACGAGCAGCGCGATGGCGAGCAGGCGCAGCAGCGCGAGCAACACCCGCCGCTCCGCCGGCAACCGCGACCCGACCCGGGCGTAGGTCCGGATCGCCAGCAGGCCCAGGACAACGGCAAGCGCGATGAGGAAAACCGGCGGAATCATCGGTTCCCACACCAGGTTGGCGATGACGAGTCGTTCGAGGTTCATCATCCCGTTCCGGAAGCGCGTTGAAAGGGCCGGTAGAGCAGCATCTCCGCGAGCAGCAGCGCCGCCATGCCCAGCAGGAACCAGTGGAAGACGGGACGACCGCTGGTGAGTTCCTCGTAGTCCTCGGCTCCCTCCACGAAGTGCCCGGTGTCCTCGCCGGTCGCCTGGACGCGAGCCTGGAGTTCCTCCGGATCAATGGACCGGAGGTCGCTCTCCTCGACACTGACGTTGACCGCCTCCGCCCAGGTCGGTCGGTTCGGCGGTCCCAGCCGGTAGATGCCCGGCTGGCCGGCCTCGAAAGTGGCGAGGACGCGTTCGCCGTCCGGCACGAGGCGGGCCGAGATCTCTCCGCCATCGGGGCCGGTGAGGGTCGAGGTTTCGAAGTCGCGCTGCCACAGGTCGGCGGTGAGCGAGGCGCCGGTCTCGGCGGTGCCCTCCGGCGCGATCTCCGGAGCCAGGTGCTTGACCAGTTCCTGCACCCAGGCGGGAAAGAGGCGCTGCCGGGCGAGATTGCTCGACAGCTCGGCCGGGGTGAAATTGCAGAACACCGCCGTGCCGAGGCCGATATCGGAAACTCCCAGCGCGGGCGATCCGTCGGCGAAGTGCAGGATGATTTCCCCCTCCTCCGCCGGCAGCGCCCGCTGGATCTCGTAGAACTCCAGCAGCGAAAGCGCCTGCCGGTTTTCCCCGCGGAAGAGCCGCAGGAAGGGCGAACGAAACTCCCCGCGGGCGATCTTCTGCGGCTTGCCGCCGAAATTTTCGGTCGTCAGTTTGCCGGCGACGTGAAAGGGAACGACGGAACGCCCGGCCGCCGCCTCCAGGGCCTCGAGGTTGGCCTGGTCCGCCGCGCCGTCGAGGAAGTAGATGAGTCCGCCACCGTTCTCGAGAAAGGCCATCACTCGCTGCGCCTGTTCGCCATCGAGCGCTCCCACGCCGGTGAACACGATCTTCGAGGTCGTCGATATCGGGCCCGGTTCGAGTTGCGAGAGCGGCAGCACCCGCGGCGCGTAGGCGCTCGCCCGGTTCTCGAAGGGATCCAGCGCCGTGGCCACGAAGAGGGCGCCGGATTCTTCCGCCTTCTCGTCGCTGAAGACGAGCACCTCCTCGCGGTTCTGGACTTCCAGTTCGAGGTAACGGTGGTTGTCGGCGGCGAGTCCGTCGTCCTCGGGAATCCTGACATCGAGCGTGTGAATTCCCTCCTCCGCCGGCGCCGCCAGTTCCAGGGTGAGGCGGCCGGTCGACCAGGGTGCGGCCGGAATTTCGCCCGCCACCGAGGAGCGTCCATCGACGATCGC
>JAUIGT010000312.1 GCA_030432615.1 Verrucomicrobiia bacterium | reverse complement strand
CTGCGTCCAGCGATAGTCCCCGGCCTCGTCGCCCTCGATCTCGATCCACTCCCCGGGGAAGGACTTGCGTTGCCAGTGGCGCCATTGCATGCGCCGCACTTCGCCGAGGGGCACATCCTTCTCCCGGGCCTCGTGTTCCATCAGGAAAAGCCGGTCCTCGTTCTCGGTCTCCACCGTCTCGCGGACGTAGTTGCCGTAGTCTCCGGCCGGAAGGCTGCGAACTTCCAGGATGCCCTCGTGGGTTTCGCCGACCAGGCGGTTGTTCTTCAGCTCCTGGATTTCCGCCATCCGGTTGCGCCGGCGGGTCATCGCCTCCTTGTAGGTCTGACGGGCCGCCTTCTCCTCCTCGTCGGGTTCCCCGTGCTGGTAGACGTGAACCTCCATGGTGAGATCGACCTTGAGCGGTTCCTCGGTGGCCACGTTCACGTCGAAGGGCGCGCAGGCGGGCGCTAGCGTCGCGGCGATCGCCGTCGCCGCGGCCAACGGAAGCCACCGGACGGAAGCGGCGGCGGATTCAACCCTGTGGTGTTTCGGAGGCAACCCTCTTGAGTCGGTCGAGTTTCGTGTTCGTGTCTCGTCTCACTATGAACTTCGGCCGCGGAACTGCCAACCGGTTCCTTCGCCGACCGGAACGAATGCTTTCCGGGTTTACAGTTCTCGCCGGGGCGGGGAAGATGCCGGCATGATTTCCGGAATTCCCTCTCGACTTTTCCCGGCGCTCCTCCTCGCGCTGGGCCTGGCGCTCGCCGCCGCCCACTCGGCGGAGACGCGGCCGAATTTCATTCTCTTCATCACCGACGACATCTCGGCGGAGGATCTCGGGTGCTATGGAGATCCGGTGGCGAAGACCCCGCACCTCGACCGGATGGCCGCCGAGGGCCTGCGGTTCGACCGGGCCATTCTCACCATCAGCAGCTGCAGCCCGAGCCGCTGTTCGCTGATCACCGGACGCTATCCCCACAACACCGGCGCGCCGGAACTCCACACCGACCTGCCCGAGGGCCAGCCGCTTTTCCCGAAGATGCTCAAGGACGCCGGCTACTACACCGCGCTCTCCGGCAAGCATCACATGGGAAAGAACGCCGATCCCGCCTTCGACAAGATCTCGAAGGGCAAGGGGCCGGGGAAGGAAGGCGACTGGGTGGAGATGCTGCGCGAGCGGCCGAAGGACCGGCCCTTCTTCTTCTGGTTCGCCTCGACCGATGCCCATCGCGACTGGCAGATCAACGACGAGGCGCCGGTCTACGATCCGGACGAGATCGTGGTCCCGCCCTACCTGGTCGATGATGAGCAGACGCGCCAGGACCTGGCGGACTACTACCACGAGGTCAGCCGCACCGACACCTACGCCGGGAAGCTGCGTGAGGAGCTGGAGCGCCAGGGAATCGCGGGCGATACCTACGTCATCTATATGGCCGACAACGGACGGCCTTTTCCCCGGGCCAAGGTGCGGCTCTACGAAAGCGGGATCCGATCGCCGCTGATCATCACCTGCCCCGGCCGGCTCGAGCCCGGGGTCTCGGATTCCCTGGTCAGCGTGAACATCGATCTCGGGCCCACCATCCTGGAACTGGCCAGCGTGGAAAGCGACCCCCGCATGCAGGGAGTCAGCCTGGTGCCGATCCTGGACGATCCCGGAGCGACGGTGCGCGACTACGCCCTTGCCGAACACAACTGGCACGTCCACCAGGCCCACGAGCGCATGGTGCGCTACGGCGACTGGCTCTACATCCGGAATGCCTGGCCCGAACTGCAGTCGATGAGCGTGGAACAGTCGCCCAAGTTTCCCGCCGGCAAGGCGCTCTGGGACGCGCACGCCGCGGGCACGCTCAACGAGCACCAGCGCGACATCTTTCTCCTTCCCCGCCCGGAGGAGGAACTCTACCACGTCGGTGACGATCCCGATCAGCTGAGCAATGTCGCCATGCTATCGGAGAACCGGGAGATCCTCGACAAGCTGCGCGCCGTGCTGGATCGCTGGATCGAGGAAACGGGAGACACCATTCCCGAGAATCCCACCAACGACCGCGAGGATCCCTTCGGGAAAAAGTATCCCGATCACCAGCGAGGCACTTTTCCCGGGGAGGAGCGCGGCGCCACGAAGATCAACGCCAAGGGGCCGGTGCGGGACGAGTAGGGAAACCTGGGACTTTTCTCGCGGGCGGTCGGTGGCGGAGTGGGGTGACGACGTCGTCGCCGGCAGCTGGACGGCTCGGGAGAGCCATCCTATGGATTGGTGGAGAGCAGGCGTTCGAGAAGTTCACGGTCCTCGAATTTCCGGCTTTCGCCTTGGCGGACGATCACGAGACCCTGCCGGGGCAGAAGATAGAGCCGTTGTTTTCCAGCGCCGGCGGCCATGTAGGCATCGGCGAGCGCGGGCAACGGCGGCTCGCGGTCCGCGTTTTCGAGACCGGGAGCTTCGTCGGTGGTGACGTCCTGCGCCCCGAGCAGCCAGAAGGTGAGGCCATAGCCGGGATTCGCTTCCGATCCCACCCGGCAGGCGTCGAGCGTTTCCGCGTCGAGCAGGGATTGGCCCTCCCAGTTGCCTTCCCGCCGGAGCAGTTCGCCGAATTTCGCCCATTCGCGGGCGGTCACGAACGCGCCGGACGGCAGCATCGGCATGCCGTCGGCATCGCGTCTCCACTCGGCGATCTCCATGCCGATGGGCTCGAGCAGGCGGCTCTTGAGGTAGGCGAGGGGATCGGAAAAATCGAGGTCTTCGCGTGTCGCCAGTTTTCTCCGCAACGCTTCGCCGAAGACCTGGTAGGGATTCGGCCCGTAGGCGAACCGGCTGCCCGCCGGGTGCCGGACCTCGACCCCGGCGACGGCGTCGCGGTAGCTCGGAACGCGCCCGATCCCACCGGGTTCGATGCCGGAGGTGAGGCTGAGCAAATGGCGGTAGGTGATTTTCGCGAGCCGCGGATCGGATTTCCAATCGGTCAGGGTTTCCGACAGCCGCTCGTCCAGGGTGAGCAGTTCGTCCTTCACCGCCGCTGCCAGCAGGGCGCCGGAAAAACTCTTCGTTCCACTGGCGAGGCGGTGCGGCGTTCGGGGTGTCCAGCCCTGGTCGTAGCGTTCGAACACGACTTCGCCGTTCAGCATGACGAGAAAGCTGTAGCCATTCTGCCGGGCCGAATAGGCGGCGGCGGCGCGGCAGGAGGCGAGCGAGATCGGCGCGTTCGCCGGGATGGTGCCCTCCCGGATTTTCGGTTTGGCGTCGGGATCCGGCGTGACCACGCGGCTGCGTCGCTCGCGGAGGAAGGCGCGCAATTCCGCCAGGGTGACATCGCCGCTCTGGTCGGCATCGGCCGAGCGAACCAGGGCGGCTCGCGGCCCGGCCTCGGCGAGGGAGAGGCGCCCGTTGCCGTCGGTGTCGAGTTGGGAGAATTCGGTGGAAAAATCGGTGGGCGTTTCCTGGGCGGTCACCATCCCGATTACGGATGCCACGATCAGGGGAAGGGTGGGGATTCGTTGGGCCATGGAAAGAAGAGAGTCGAAATTCGCTTTTTGATGAGACCCCGGAACCCGGCCGGGGTTTCTATCGGATGCCGCCGGTTGGTTTTCAGCGAGACGCAATCGCGTCTCGCGGTGATCTTGCCGCGGGAAATCGAATTTGAAATAGTTCACCTAAGCGAAACGAAATGAGTCGGTGGTGACCGGCTCCGTTCCGCGGCGCTCACTCTGCTCTCTCGACATCATGAAGAAACCCCTCGCCTGGTGTGTGGGTATGGCCGTGTTCCTGGTCGCCGGTTTTCAACCGGCCACGGCTGAAAAAGGCAACGCCGATCCGTCGGCCCGCATCGACGCCTTGATGGCGGATTTCTGGAAGGACAAGGGACTCCAGCCCCGGCCTCCCATCGATGACGCCACCTTCGTTCGCCGGATCTACCTCGACGTGGCCGGACGCATTCCCACCGCCGAGGAGGCGCGGAAGTTTCTCGACGACGAGACCCCTGGGAAGCGCCCCCGGTTGATCGATGAACTCCTCGATTCCGAGGGCTACGTGAACCACCAATACAACTGGTGGGCGGACATCCTCCGGATCAACTCCCGCCAGGGCGGCGGACAGAATGTCGTGCCCGCCTACATCGAGTGGGTCAAGGCATCGCTTCGGGAGAACAAACCCTACGACGTCATGGTGCGGGAGTTGATCACCGCCGACGGCAACAGCGACTACGATTCCGGGGCCGTCGGCTACTACTATCGCGACCGCGGCATGCCCCTGGACAACATGGCGAACACGGTGCGGATTTTTCTCGGCACGCGCTTGGAGTGCGCCCAGTGCCACAACCATCCCTTCGACAAGTGGACCCAGATGGATTTCTACCACATGGCCGCCTTCAGCTACGGGGTGAACGTCCGCAACCAGAGCAACCTGTTCTCCGAAGTGCAGCGCGAGGTGCAGCGGGACAAGGAAATGTCGCGGCAGGAAAAGAACGACCTGCGCCGGGCTTTCCAGGAAATCGGCCGCCCCCTTCGCAACCGGCCGGAGGTCAGCTACGAGCCGGAGCGGCTCCCGCAGTTGCCGCACGACTACCAGTACGAGGATGCCCAGCCGAAGGAGAAGATCGAGGCCTTCACCATGTTCGGCGACAATCCCGAGGTCACGAGTCCGGGTGCCCGCCTCGACGAATACGCCGCCTGGATGACCTCGCCGGAGAATCCGCGCTTCACCAAGGTCATCGCCAACCGACTCTGGAAGCGGGCCATGGGGCTGGGACTGGTGGAACCGGTCGATGAATGGATGGACGACACCGCGGCCGTGCATCCGGAACTGCTCGACTTTCTCGAGCACCAGATGGTGGCCATGAACTACGACGTGAAGGGCTTCCTGCGGATGCTCTTCAACACTGGGGTCTACCAGCGGGAATC
Source organism: Verrucomicrobiia bacterium (assembly GCA_030432615.1). Classification (GTDB taxonomy): domain Bacteria; phylum Verrucomicrobiota; class Verrucomicrobiia; order Verrucomicrobiales; family DEV007; genus JAEUHH01. The sequence goes on along the minus strand of JAUIGT010000312.1, from coordinate 2,568 downwards.
GGTCGCCGACGACCTCGAGGACCCGACCGCCTTCGCCTTCACCGGCCCGGTGCTTCGACGCATGTCCGCCGAGCAGATCTGGGACTCGGTGGTCACCCTCATCAATCCCCGTCCCGACGAGATCAACTGGAAGCAGCAGAAGGAGATCGAACTGCGCGAAGCGGGCATGGACATGCTGACCGAGGCCCTCAATGCCAAGGCCCCGGAAGAACTGCTCGCTGATGCCCGTCGCATCGCCGAGCGCCAGCGCGGCATGCAGGAGGAACTCGCCAACCTGCAGAAACAGCAGGTGAAGGCCCGCCAGGCCAAGGACCAGGAAAAGGTCCGGGAACTGGCCCGGGAAACCAACCGAATCCGCACCGAACTGCGCGACCAGATCTACGAGTCGGTCTATCGGCCCGCGTTCCGGAAAGCCAATCTCCAGCGGGTTTCCCTGGAATTGCCCGAGGGTCTCGGCTCGGTGGAAATGAAGCCCGACATGCTTGACGACAACGGTCGTCCCAATCGCGAACTTCGCCGTCAACTCGAGGAGATGGAGGCGAAGCTGATCGATCTGGAAATGGACGAACTCGGCATCACAGATCCCAAGGAACGTCGCGGCTACGCCGGTTTCCGCCGGGGAACGATCAGCAATTTCGCCCGGGCCGCCAATCTCCCGTCGCCGGCGCCCGCGGGGCATTTTCTCCAGCAGTTCGGCCAGTCCGATCGGGAGACGATCGAGAACGCCGAGACCGCCGCCTCGGTGACCCAGGCGCTGACCCTGCTCAACGGGCCACTCTTCAATTCGATCAAGGGCAGCTATACCGTGGTGGCCCGGGCCGTCGAGGCCGCCGAAACGCCCGAGGCGAAGATCGAGGCGATCTATCTCAGTTTCCTGGGACGGCTTCCCGACGACGAGGAGCGCGCCCTCCTCAAAGGCGAGTTCGAAGCCCGCGGGGAGGCGTTCTACCAGGACCTCGGCTACGCGCTGATGAACGCCCCCGAATTTCTCTTCGTCCGCTGAATCCCGCCTGTTTCTCTCACCACTACCCATCTCTCCATCACCATGAAATCCATCCTCAACCGGGCCGACGACATCAGCCGTCGTCGTTTCGTCCAGGGCGCCGCCAGCACCTTTCTCGGGGTCGGCATGCTGCCCGCCACCGAGGCGCTCCTCTCCGGTTCGGCTTTCGCCGCCGGCGAGAAGGCCTCCACCGCGCGCCAGATCGCGACCGCCAAGCGGGTCATCTACCTCTACATGAGCGGGGGGATGACCCATCTCGACACCTTCGATGTCAAGCCGGGCGCGGAGACGCAGGGTCCGACCCAGGCCATCAAGACCTCGGCCGACGGTGTCCAGATCTCCGAGTACCTGCCGCGGCTCGCCAAGCACATGCACCACGCGGCCATCGTCAATTCGCTCAACTCGAAGACCGGGGCTCACCAGCAGGCGAACTACCTGATGCACACCAGCTACGAGATGCGTGGCACCATCAAGCACCCGGGCATGGGAGCCTGGATGCTGAAGTTCCTCGGCAAGGACAACCAGACCCTGCCGTCGAACGTGGTCATCGGGGGCGCCAGCCGACATCCCGGCGCCGGCTTCTTCGAGTCGCGTTTCGGTCCGGTCATGATCGGCGATCCGACCAAGGGCCTGCAGAACGTGAAGGCCAACCTGCCGGAGGAAGACTTCAGCTACCGTCTCGGTCTCTCGCAGAAGCTGGGCGAGAAGTTTCGCGAACAATACGGCCGCAAGGACGTGCGCGCCTACACCGCCATGTATGACGATGCCGTCAAGCTGATGGAAAGCCCTGACCTGGAGGCCTTCGACATCCGCAAGGAACCCGAGGAGGTCCGCAAGCAATACGGCGACGATCGTTTCGGCCAGGGCTGCCTCCTCGCGCGGCGCCTGGTGGAAAGCGGGGTTCGCTTCGTCGAGGTGGGGCTCGGCGGCTGGGACACCCACCAGGCCAACTTCGTCCGCGCGCCCGAGCGCTGCGACATCCTCGACCGCGGAATCTCCGCGCTGATCGCCGATCTGGAGAAGCGGGGCCTGCTCAGCGACACCCTCATCGTGGTCGCCTCGGAATTCGGCCGCACCCCGCGCATCAACCAGAACGTGGGTCGGGATCACTACCCCAAGGCCTTCAGCGGTCTTCTTGTCGGGGGAGGTATCGTCGGAGGACAGAAATACGGCAAAACGGACGAGACCGGTGAAAACGTCATCGAGAACCCGGTCGATCCCGCCGATTTCAACGCGACCATCGGCTACGCGCTCGGCCTTCCGCTCAACCAGGTGCTCTACAGCCCCAGCAAGCGCCCCTTCACCGTGGCGCAGAACGGCAGGCCGCTGACCGAGCTGTTTGCCTGACGATCGGAAAAAAATTCCTCATGGCAACGGGCGTCCCTTCGCGAGGAGGGACGCCCGTTTTTGTTTTCCGCAGGACCGATCTTCTCGACATCGTTTTCGAGATCACCCGAGGCGCGGGATTTCGTCAAGCTAAGCGAGACGACCTGGTGCCGATCGATCTCATACCATTTCCGAGAAAAGACCTGACGATTTTCGGAGGTGGTTTTTCTCGGGGCGAG
>JAUIGT010000311.1 GCA_030432615.1 Verrucomicrobiia bacterium | reverse complement strand
CGCCACCACCGAGAACGAAGACCAGTCTCTCTGGTATGGCGATGCCATCGAGATCCTGCTCGACACCGATTCCCATCGCTACTACCAGATCGCCGTCAATCCCGCCGGCGCCGTCGTTGACCTCGATCGCGGCGCCGACCGGAGCGCCTGGTTCCGCTGGGAATCGCAGGCCGAGATCGCCACCCACGTCGCCGACGATCACTGGACCGTCGAGATCCGCATCCCGGTCACCGACGACGAGAACGACCCGCTCAACCAGGTCGTGGGACGCAAGCCATCGCAGAGCCTGCCCTGGCATTTCAACCTCTGCCGCCAACGCATCCGCGACAACGGCACCGAGTATTCCGCGTTCTCCCCCACCGGCACCGGCAGCTTCCACGAGCCGATGAAGTTCGCCCACCTCTACGACGGCCGTTCCCACGCCTTTGACGTCGATCCGACCGTGACCGACTGGCTCATCGAGAGCCGCGCCGCCGAGGAACTGCAGCGGAACCGGAAAACCGAGGAAGCCTTCACCGCCTGGCTTGCGCTGGCCGAACGGGAAGGCGCCACCGAGTTCCAGGTCGCCACCGCGTTGTCGGAGGCCGCCGATTGCGCCCGCCGCCTCGAGGATTTCGCCCAGGCCGACGCCCTCGCCGAACGCATCCCGATCGAGGCGATCCGGCAGACGACCCGGATGGAAACCCTGCTCGCCCAGCGCGAGTGGGATGCCGTCGGCGAACAGTTCGGCGACATCGACATCGCCGAATGGCCCTTCTGGCAGATTGGGGCCGGCGCCTTCGCCCGCGGTCGCGCCTTCCAGGCGGCCAGGCAGGGCGAAAAGGCCGACGCCGATTTTCAACTCGCCCTCGATTACACCTCCGATCCCGGGATTCGCCTGAGCCTGCTCAAATCGATGGGCTGGAATGCGGAACAGAATCTCGGAAACGACGAAGCGGCTCTCGCCGCCTACCGGAAGATCGCCGATTCGACGACCCACACCGGCGGTGCCGACTACTTCTACGGGCTCCAGGGCGCCGCCGGCCTGCTGGCGAAGAAAGGGGCCTACGACGAAGCCCTCGCCATTCTCGACCAGGTCGATCCCGAAAAGATCGGCGGCTCCTGGCGCGGCTCCCTGAAACTGTCACGCGCCGAGGTCCTCCAGGCCGCCGGTCGCGCCGAAGAGGCGAGGTCGATTTTCCAGCAAATCGCCGAGGACGAACAGGCCCATGCCGCCCATCGGGAGAAGGCACGACCCTACCTGGAAAAGGCGCAAGGCAACTGAGAACGACACGCCATCCCGTGAGAGACGGGGAAACAGGATTTTCGTAGACTATCCCCGGATGGTTCCTTTTTCTCATTCTACGATCTCTCGACGTTTCCGACGAACCCCCGAGATTCTCGCGACGATTCTCTGCCTGGTTCCGGCCGGTTCCTCTTTGTGTGCGGAGATCGACTTCAATCAGGACATCCTCCCGATCCTCTCCGGACACTGCTTCGCCTGCCACGGACCGGACGCCGCGGAACGGAAGGCAGACCTGCGTCTCGACACGGCTGCCGGCGCCACTCGGGACCTGGGCGAGGGACGTTTCGCCATTCTCCCGGGCAAACCGGACGCCAGTCTGCTGATCGCCCGGATCGAGACCACCGATCCGGACGAGGTCATGCCGCCGCCCGATACGGGAAAGACGCTGACCGCGAATCAAAAGGACACCCTTCGCCGCTGGATCGCCGACGGCGCCGAATACGAAGCCCACTGGGCCTTTCGCCCGATCGAGGATCCACGACCGCCCACCGCGAAGAGCGCGGACACACTCTCGGACATCGATCGTTTCCTGCTCGCCCGACTCGAGGAAAAGGGCCTGTCCTTTTCCGAGGCCGCACCGCGGACGCAACTGATCCGGCGCGCCACCTTCGATCTCACCGGGCTGCCGCCTTCCTGGGACGAGGTGAAGGCCTTCGTCGACGATCCCCGCCCCGATGTCGAAGCCTTCGCGGACGTCGTCGATCGTCTGCTCGCCTCGTCGGCCTACGGCGAACGCTGGGGACGGCACTGGCTCGACCTCGCCCGCTACGCCGATACCCACGGGGCCAGCGCCATCGGGTTCACCCGCTTCCCGTTTTCCTACACCTATCGCGACTACGTCATCGCCGGGTTCAACGCCGACCTGCCCTATGATCGTTTCGTGCTGGAACAGATCGCGGCCGACCAGCTCGAGTTGGAGGAAAACGATCCCGCTCTCGCGGCGCTCGGCTTCCTCACCGTGGGACGCCAGTACCGCAACGTCCACGACCGGCTCGACGACCAGATCGACGTCATCTCCCGCGGGCTGCTCGGACTCACCGTGGCCTGCGCCCGCTGTCACGATCACAAGTTCGATCCCATCCCCACCACCGACTACTACGCTCTCCACGCGGCACTGTCGGCGAGCCGTCCGCCCGGCGAACTTCCCCTCGTCGGCGATCCGGAAGTCGATGCTGGTTACCGGGCGGAGTTGGAAAAGCGGACCTGGCTCCGCAACGACATCGTCCGCGAACAGGGCGACGTCATGCGCGGCCGCCTGCGGATGCAGGTCGGACTCTACCTTGCGGAACTCGCCAAGGGAACGCCGGAACAGGACACCTCCACGACCTTTCTCTCCTACCGCACCGAGGACCTGCGCCCCGTGATCCTGGAACGCTGGCGCCAATACCTGGCGGCGCAAGACGAGTACGATCCCGTCTTCGGTCCCTGGCATCGGCTGGAAAAAATCGCCGGAGCCGATGATTTCACCGACCAGTGCCAGTCGCTGGTGAAGACCCTGCGCGAGGAGAACGGCGATCCGAAGGAGTTCGAGGCCGAGCACCGCCTCGCCACCCAGGCGCCGAAATGGAACCCGCGGGTGCTCGATGCCCTCGCCGAGGCGAAGCCCGGTTCCTTCGTGGCCGTCGCCGAGGTCTACGGCCGGGTCTTCGCGGACGCGCATCGACGCTGGCTCACCTCGCTCCTCGAGGCTTCCCTCGAAGCCGCGCCCGGCGGCACCCTGGTGCCCGATCAGGACCCGAAGCACGCCGTGGTCAACAGCGCCATCGAGCGGCAACTCCGCCATCACCTTCACGATCCCGGCTCTCCCACCGCGATCGATTTTCTCGACGACCCCAGAGACCTCATGATGCTCAATCGCGGCGTCCGCGACTCGGTGCGCGGCACGCTCAATTCCATCCACGCCCTCGATCTCACCGGCACCGCCCCGCCCCGTTCGATGATCCTGCGCGAGGACAAAGCCCCCGACGCCTCCTTCGTGTTCCTGCGGGGCAATCCCGTCGCCCGCGGCGAGCGGGTCCGGCCCCACTTTCTCAGCGCCGTCGCCGGCGAAAACCCGCCCGCCTTTCCCGACGGAGAACGCCGCCTGGGCCTCGCCCGCGCCATCACCGATCCCGCCAACCCGCTCACCCGGCGCGTGATCGTCAACTGGGTCTGGCAACATCATTTCGGCGCCGGGCTGGTGCGCACGCCCGACGATTTCGGTACCCGGGGCGATCCGCCCACCCATCCCGAGCTGCTCGACTTCCTCGCCCAGCGCTTCCTCGAGGACGGCTGGTCGCTGAAGCAATTGCACCGACGCCTCCTGCTCACGCAGGCCTACCGACAAGCATCGAAGGAAATCCCGACCGCCCGCGAGGTCGATCCCGACAACCACCTGCTCTGGCGCATGCCGGTCCGGCGACTGGAACTGGAGGCGATGCGCGATGCCTTCCTGACCGTGAGCGGCGAGCTGACCGACGACGCCGTCCGCGGCGGAAAGCCGTTCGAGGAAAAGGGCAACCAGGTCGTCGCCCGCCGCAGCGTCTACGCCTTCCTCAATCGCGATGTCATTTCGCCCATGGTCGCCACTTTCGACGGCGCCGACCCCAGCGCCTGCACCGTCGAACGCCCCGAGACCACCGTCCCCCAGCAGACGCTCTTCGCCCTGAACTCGGCCTTCATCCAGGATCGCGCCGCAGCGCTAGTGAAGCTGCCGGAAATCCGCGGGGCGGCCTCGGACGAGGAACGGGTCACCCGGCTCTACCAACGCGCCCTTTCCCGTTCGCCGGAAGCCGAGGAATTGGATATGGCCCTCGCCTTCATCCGCGAGGGAGACCACCGCGAGGGTTCCTGGGCGCGTTTCGCCCACGCCCTGCTGGCCTCGAACGAATTCCACTTCGTCGACTGATGGAAGCACTCTCGAACCTCTCCCTGTCCCGCCGACGTTTTCTCCGGCGCAGCGGTCTCGGCTTCGGCTCGCTGGCCCTCGCCGGGCTCTTCGAGGACGACGCCAGGGCGGGCATCCACTTCCCCGGCAAGGCCAAGTCCGTCATCCACGTGTTCCTCAACGGCGGCATGTCCCAGGTCGATACCTTCGATCCCAAGCCCGAGCTGACCCGCCGCGGGGGACAGGAACTGCCCTACGACAATCTCCAGACCGAGCGAAAGACCGGCGTCGCGCTGCCCTCGCCCTTCGAGTTCCGCCAGCACGGCCAGAGCGGCATCCCCGTCAGCGATCTCTTTCCCCACCTCGCGAAGTGCGTCGACAAGATGGCCGTGATCCGCTCCATGCACGCAGAGCTGCCCAGCCACGAGCTTTCCCTGATGCTGCTCAACTCCGGCGACCAGCGGCTCGTTCGTCCCAGCCTCGGTTCCTGGTTGAACTGGGGCATGGGTTCGGAAAACCGGAACCTGCCCGGCTTCGTCGTCCTCTGTCCCGGCGGACTCCCTGTCGGTGGCACCAACAACTGGCGCTCCGCCTTCCTGCCCGGTGTCTTCCAGGGCACCCTCATCGACACCTCGCAGGAGGATCCCAAGAAACTCATCCCGCACCTCCGCAACGGTCGGCTCGCCGAAGCGGAACAGCGCCGCCAGTTCGACCTGCTGCGTGAGCTGAACGCCCGCCACCTCGACCGGCGCCCCGACGAGGCCGCGCTGGAGGCCCGCATCGAGTCCTTCGAACTCGCCTACCGCATGCAGGTCGAGGCCACCGACGCCTTCGACATCGACCGCGAGCCCCAGCACATCCGCGAGATGTATGGCGAGGGACCGCAGAATCGCCAGCTCCTCATGGCGCGCCGTCTCGTCGAGCGCGGGGTCCGCTTCGTCCAGACCTGGCACGGCAGCGGCCAGCCCTGGGACAGTCACAACAACATCAAGTCGGCCCATCGCACCGTCGCCAACGCCTGCGACCAGGGACTCGCCGCGCTGATCACCGACCTCGAGCAGCGCGGCCTCCTCGACGAGACCCTCATTCTCTGTTCCGGGGAATTCGGCCGCACCCCCACCGTCGAACTCGGCACCCAGGGCGGCGGCGCGACCCTGGGTCGCGATCACAATCACTGGGGCTTCTCCCTCTGGATGGCCGGTGGCGGCATCAAGGGCGGCACCATCCACGGCGCCACCGACGAATTCGGTTTCAAGGCCGTCGAGAATCCCGTCTCCGTCCACGACCTCCACGCCACCCTCCTCCACCTCCTCGGCATCGACCACAAGCGCCTCACCTACCGCTACGCCGGCCGCGACTTCCGCCTGACCGATGTGCACGGGAAAGTGGTGCACGAGGTGGTCGCGTGAATCACACTGGAGTGGTATGCGAAGAATTTCCGCCTTCTTCCCTTTTCTCGCGGTTTCGCTTGCCTCCGGCTGTGCTCACCGGAACGCGGATCCTCATTCCGGTCCGGCAATCGAATACCCGGAAGACCACATGCGGGTCGTCCTCGAGACGCTGGCCAAAAACCTCGAAGAAATCGCAACCCGGTTCACCGTTTCCCCCGTGGTTCTGGTGAACCTACCCGAAGAGATCGTCGCCGATACTCGGCAAGCCTTCCGAAATTCCGGCGTCGAAATCAGGTCGTTGAACGGTCGAGCCATGAGAAACCACGAAGGGACGGCGATCCAGATTGTCCGGCGATCGGAGTTCGAGGAACACGGAACCGAGACCTTCTACGAATGCAGTTTTACGCAGTGGCGCGCCGGTGTGCCGGTCATGGACATCTGGTCGTTTGCGGTGCGAATTCGGGATTCGGATTCAGGAGGGCCGACCGGAACATTCGCAGGCCTCCACGCCCACTACGAATAAGCGCCTCCGTAGCGCGGCCTTTCCCGCCCGTTCAGGTGGCGGCTCTGGAGAGCCACCCTACGCGCGGGCTTCCCAGTCCGCGGTCCATCATACCCCCGATCCCCGTACTGGCATCGCCCGATACCGCCTGCTAGGCTGTCGCCATGAATTCCACCCCAACCCCCGAAACTCCCGTTTCCTCCTCCCGTCGCGGTTTCCTGAAATCGGCCACCGCTCTCGGCGCCGGCGCCCTCTTTTCCAACGCCGCCACCGTCCGCGCAGCCACCAACAAGAACAGCCGCCTCCGCATCTTCCAGATCGGCGTCGGCGGAATCGGGGCGATGCAGCGCAAGGGACTCAAGGGACATCCCAAGGTCGAGTTCGCCGGATTCTGCGACATCGACCAGAGAGCGTTCGGCGCCATCGAGAAGGATCATCCCGACGCCTGGCGCGTAAGTGACTACCGCGAGGCCTTCGCCGACCGGCTCGACCAGTTCGACGCCGTCATCGTGGACACGCCCGACTTTCATCACTGTCCCATGATGGTGACCGCGCTCGAGAACGGGAAGCACGCCTACGGCCAGAAACCGCTGGTGCAGCAGCTCGACGAGCTCCACACCATCCGCAAGGCCCTCGCCGCCAATCCCGGTCTCCACACCCAGATGGGCAACCAGCGCGCCTGCTTCGAGGGTCGCATGCAGGCAGTCGAGATGCTCAAGGCCAACCAGCTCGGCCGACCCGTGGAGGCCCACATCTGGACCGGCGGCATGAAGTACGGGACCTACTTCGTCGAGCCGTGGAGCGAACTTCCCGAGGCCCAACCCGTGCCGGACTCGGTGAACTGGGATCTCTGGAACGGGCCACTTTCCGAGGCCATGCCCTACAGCGAGGACCTCCATCCGCGTCGTTGGCGAACCTACTGGGAAACCGGGGGCGGCATGCTGGCCGACTGGGGCTGCCATCTCATCGATGTGCTCTACTTCGCCTACGACCTGCCCTCGCCCTCGGCGGTGCAGACCAACACCCCGAAACCGGCCGGTGTCTGTCATTCCGGACACAACGAATCCACGATCACCTACACCGGCGTGGGCGACCGCTGCGCCCAGGATCACTTCGTCCTTCACTACAACGACAGCGGCATCCGCCCCTCCTTCGCCGCTCTCGGCCTGCCGGTCTCGAAGATCACCGGCACCTGCACCATGGTCGTCTGCGAGGACGGAGCCCTGCTCCTCGAGCCGAGCGGAAACATGGAGATCTACCGCAAGGGCAAGCTGGTCGAGAACGAACCCAGGCCGAAGGTCGAACCCCGCGATCACTGGAAGGACTGGGCCGATTGCTGCCTCGGCGACGAGAAGCCGCTGTGGACACCGTGGGACATCGGCTCGCGCATCACCGAACCCGCGTTGCTGGCGACGAAGGCGACG